>JBGOVH010000448.1:0-3486 GCA_041478005.1 Terriglobia bacterium
AAGCTTTGGTGCCTTAAGTCTAGAATGGCATTTGTGGCGGTCCGTGGTGTATAGATCCTGGTCTCTGACATCATCTTTCAGACACTATCTTCCGGTGTTGAATCCAATAGAATATGACGGGGGTTACGAAAAGAACATGCAACAAGGATGAGATCATGCCGCCCAGCACTGGAGCCGCAATCGGCTTCATGACCTCCGCCCCCGTGCGCATACCCCACATCAGGGGGAGAAGAGAAGCAATCACTGTAAACACGGTCATCACCTTTGGCCTTAGCCGCAGCAATGCTCCTTCCATGATGGCCTCTTGAAGGTCACTTTCCTGCAATGGGGCATCGTTCTGCTCGCGCTTGCGTTGCACGGCTTCCCGAAGGTAGATCACCATCACAATGCCCGTCTGGACAGCAGTTCCAAAGAGAGCGATAAAACCGACCCATACAGCCACGCTCAACGGGTACCCCAGCCACTTTACCAGAAACACGCCACCGGAGAGCGCGAAAGGAATCGCCAAAAGAAGATTGACTGCCTCTGGTACCGAATAGTAGGTCAGATAAAGCAAAACGAAGATGATGCCGAGTACCAGGGGAACCACCATCTGCAATCTCTTTTCAGCTCGGAGCTGACTCTCATACTGGCCGCTCCACTGCAAAAAATAGCCCGGAGGCAAGCTTATATGAGCAGCGACCCGCTCTTTCGCCTCATGGATTACGCTGCCAATATCCCGCCCGCGAACGTTGAAAAGAACATTGACTTGGAGGAAACCATTTTCAGAAGAAATCGCCGCGGGTCCGAGAGCGGCATGAATATCTGCAACCTCTTCGAGCCTTACTCTTTGGCTGGAGGGAGTTATGACTGGAATCCGCCGCAAAGCTTCAGTCTGGTCGCGCCATTCGCGGGAGTAGCGAATACGGATCGGAATCCTTTCGCGTCCCTTAAGAACGAACGACACTTCTCTCCCGCCAATGGCTGTCTCAACGACATCCAGCAACTGTCCAAGCGCAATGCCATAGCGGGACACTCTCTCCTGTTTGGGGATGATTTCAAGGTAAGGAGTCGCAAGTGCCCTGTCGGCGTAAAGGTCTACGACGCCCGGAACGCTGCGGAGCGTCAGCTCAACTTGCTGGGCCAGTGAATCGATAAGATCGAGATTATCGCCAAAGACTTTGATGCCCAGCTGTGTGCGAATGCCAGTAGAGAGCATGTCAATCCGATTGATGATGGGTTGTGTCCAAATGTTCACGACGCCTGGAATCTGGAGCGCCGCATCCATTTCCTCAATCAATCTTTCTTTAGTGATTGGCCGGGGCCATTGTTTAGGAGGTTTCAAGTTGATCAAGGTTTCGTTCATTTGGAGCGGGGCCGGATCAGTGGGCGTGTTTGCACGCCCCAGTTTGCCAACCACTTTTTCCACTTCTGGAAAACTCGCCAGAATCCTGTCCTGCTGTTGAATAATCTCCTGCGCCTGTGCCAGGGAGACTCCAGGAGCAGTAACTGGCATAAAGAGGATGTCACCTTCGTCCAGGGTGGGCATGAATTCACTGCCCAGGGTGGGCAAGAGCAAGAGGGCTATCAGCAGGATCGCAATTGCCAATGTGATGGTAGCGTAGTGGTTGTTTAGAGCCCATCTGAGAGCAGGACGATAAACCCGTTGCAGGAAGCGCATGACAAAATTGCCTTCCTCGGCCTGCAACCGCCCTCGAACAAGCAGGGTGCACAGAACTGGCACCAGCGTCAACGAAATGATTGTGGAAGCAGCCATGGCGCATGTCTTGCTGAAGGCAAGCGGATGAAAGAGTCTTCCTTCTTGCCCGGTTAAGGCGAACACGGGTATGAAGGCCAGGAGGATGATCGCCATGGAAAAAAACAGAGGCCGTGCGACCAAGGTAGAGGCTCGAAAAGTGATCTCGCTAATCTTCGATGGGTAATCTTTGACCCGTTGTGCTTGTCGAATCACGTTTTCGGTCATGACGATTCCAGTGTCAACGAGCACGCCAATAGCTATGGCGATACCTCCTAGCGACATGATATTCGCGGCGATACCGAAAGAATCCATGAGGAGAAATGTAACGAGGATTGCCAGCGGCAGGGGAATTGTGACAATGAGAATACTCCGAAAGTGCCAAAGAAAGATAATGTGAGCGAGCGTCACCAGCAACACCTCTTCAACCAAAGCAGTTCTCAGTGTTCCCACCGCTCTTTCAATCAGCTGGGCACGGTTGTAAAACGGGATGATCTCAACTCCTGCGGGTAAACCTGGCCGAATTTCCTCTATCTTTTTCTGGATCCCTTCAATGACTTGCAGTGTGTTCGATCCTTGTCGCGCCACCACGACGCCCCCGACGACCTCTCGCCCGCCGTTATCCAACAGCCCACGCCGAAAGCCAGGTCCCATTTCAACCCGTGCAACGTCACCAACGGTTATGGATACCCCATTGCGGGCTCCAATAACCAGCTGTCTTAGGTCTTTCAGGTCCTTGATGATTCCGAGACCTCGTATCGTAAACTCTCTGCCTTGATTCTCAATAACACTTGCACCCACATTCCGATTGCTTCTTTCGATGGCTTCCGTGATTTGCTGTATGGAGAACCCATAGGACCAAAGACGTTCCGGGTCGAGGTCAACTTGAAATTCTCGGACAAAGCCGCCAATACTCGCCACTTCCGCCACTCCCGGTGCGGCATTGAGCTGATAGCGGACAAACCAGTCCTGCAATGAACGCAGATCTTCCAGAGGGTGGACTTTGCTTTCAAGGGTATACCAGAAGATCTGTCCCACTCCAGTTGCGTCAGGGGCAAGACTCGCGATCACGCCGTTTGGCAGAAAGCTCGAGGCCACATTGAGGCGCTCCAGGACCCGTGTCCTGGCGAAGTAAAGATCGACATCCTCTCGGAAGATGATACTTGTCATTGAAAAACCGAACATCGAGCTGGAACGAATGGTTTCAACTCCCGACAGTCCCTGAAGATGGACCGTCAGCGGACGCGTGATCTGGTTCTCCACTTCCTGAGGACTGTGTCCTGGCCACTCCGAATAAACGATGACCTGATTCTCGCTGAGGTCTGGGATGGCATCGATGGGCAAGGTTCTCATGGCCCTCCAACCCAGGACATCCAGTATCGAGAACAGGACAATTACGAGTACTCGGTTTCGAAGTGAGGCTTCGATAATGCGATTGATCATGGAACTTGCGGGCGGACAGATTCTTTGGCTTCTATCTCTTTGGAACTCCCCCAGAGGACGCTGGCGCCTCTGTGCAGCTGCCGTTGTGAATCGATAAAGAAGTTCCCACGGACAACAACCCTTTCACCCTCTTTTAACCCATCGAGAACAGCAACGTAGTCGGAAGTTCGCAGTCCCACTCTTACTTGGCGGGCTATAAAAAGACCGTACCCCTTTTCCACATAAACCAACGGAAGCGGGCTAGCGTCAATGACCGCAGAAACGGGAATCGTCAAAACCGGTTTCGAGGAAGTTGACCGGATTCTGAC
>JBGOVH010000182.1:0-5704 GCA_041478005.1 Terriglobia bacterium
ACGAAAACCGATATCGTCGGGGGCTCTACACCTTCTGGAGACGTACGGCGCCTTATCTAAGCTTCCTAACCTTCGACGCCCCCCGCCGCGAAGTGTGCACGGTGAAACGTTTCCGAACCAACACACCGTTGCAGGCTCTTACCGCTCTGAATGATCCAGCCTTTGTCGAAGCCGCCGTAGGCTTGGCTCAACGGATCATGACGGAAGTCGCACCCAATGTGAGAAACCAGGCCATCTATGGGTTCCGGCTTTGTGTTTCTCGCGCACCCGACAGCGATGAAGTGACAAGTCTCATAGCTCTTTACAACAAGGCCCTCAGGCGCTTCAATCAACAACCGCGTGCGGCCGAGGCATTGGTGACTTCCTTCCCGTTTAAGCCTCGACGGGAATTGAACGCCCGGGAACTGGCCGCCTGGGTTGTGGTCTCGAAGGTGCTGCTGAACCTGGACGAAACGATAACAAAGGGTTAAGACGATGGGTCAGTCTGAGGAAATGACAAACGTGAGAGCGCGGCGTCGCTTCCTTTTCGAGAGCGGTTTAGGCATTGGCGCGATAGCCTTGTCGAGGCTTCTGGAAGAGAATCTCTTTGCCGAGATTGCCAAGTCCACGGGCCCCGAAGATCCTCTCTCGCCCAGGCTTCCCCATTTTACGCCGAAAGCTCACAGCGTCATCTATCTGTTCATGGCGGGAGCACCCTCTCAACTCGACTTGTTTGAATACAAGCCCAAGCTGACCCAACTTGATGGGCAGAAAGTCCCTGAGGAATTGATCCGAGGTGAACGTTTTGCCTTTTTGAGAGGAGTACCCCAAGTCTTGGGCTCACCATACAGATTTCGGCAGACTGGCCAATCAGGGGTCTATGTTTCGGAGCTGATGCCTAACCTGAACCACGTGGTTGACGAGATCACCTTCGTACGCTCCATGCACACCGAGGAGTTCAACCATGTACCAGCCCAAATGTTTATCAATACTGGGTCACCGCGTATGGGGCGTCCCTGCATGGGCTCATGGGTGAGTTACGGCTTGGGCAGTGAGGCTCGGGAGTTGCCTGGCTTCATTGTCCTGGCTTCCGGCAAGGCAAGTCGATGCGGCACTTCATGCTGGAGTAACGGATTCTTACCCAGCGTCTATCAGGGTATCCAGTTCCACGCTCAAGGTGATCCAGTCCCCTTTCTCGCAAATCCGCCTGGGATTGACGACACTCTGCAGCGAGAGTCGCTAGATACCTTAAGGAGACTAAACCAGAAGAAATTGCTCGACGTCGGTGATCCAGAGATTGCCACACGCATTGCCTCCTATGAGATGGCCTATCGGATGCAGACCAGCGTCCCTGAACTGATGGATATCTCCCGCGAACCCAAATCGATCCAAGAGATGTATGGCACTGAGCCTGGCAAGGTTTCTTTTGCAAACAATTGCCTCTTAGCCCGCCGGTTGGTTGAACGTGGCGTTCGCTTCGTGCAGCTGTACCACGGCGGTTGGGATCATCACGGCGGGAATGCAGACGAGAATCTGGTGACCAACCTACCTGAGCGGTGCAGGCAAACAGATCGCCCGGCGGTGGCTTTGATTAGAGACCTGAGGCAGCGTGGCCTTCTAGACAAGACCTCGGTGATTTGGGGGGGAGAGTTCGGGCGGACTCCCATGCTGCAAGGCGAAAGGTCGAAAACCATCCTGGGCCGAGACCACCACCGGCGAGCATTTACGATCTGGATGGCTGGAGGTGGAATAAAACGGGGTTTCAGTCTCGGCCTTACTGATGAGCTGGGATACAACATTGTGGAAGATCCAGTTCATATTCACGATCTGCAAGCCACAATTCTACACCTATTGGGATTGGACCACACGAGGTTAACTTATCGATTCCAGGGTCGCGACTTTCGGCTCACAGACGTTGGGGGAAAAGTAGTTGATAAGTTGCTGGCATAAGCGGGGTAGGCTGTCGGTCAGCGGACCCAGGTTCCAATTGCGGTGTGGGCCTGACTTCGGCAATGGATACTGGCGCTCGGCTACTCGGAATCCGCTCCTGCAAATCGCTGGATTGAGACTACAGCACATCGCGCCGTGATTTGCGCCGGAATAAGTCAATCAGGATGTCTTCATTTATGGTACCTCGAAAACCCAGTGGGGTCCTCTTCGTTATCTTAGCCGTTCACGCGATATCTCTTATTGCGCAAGATCTTGATGATTCTCGCCGACTCACGGAGGCTCAAGTCTTTCTGACCCACGGCCAGCTAAAGGAAGCTGAAGCCGCGGTAAGGGGAGTGATTTCAAAGGCGAGCGATCTGGGCAGGGCTCACGAACTGCTGGCCATTATCTATGATGCTGAAGGGCGATACAACGAGGCAGAGAGTTCCTATCTCAGAGCCATTGAACTTGGGCCCCACGATCCGAGTCCCCACGTGAACCTTGCGGTTAGCCGGTTGAGGCGTGGACAGAGCGAGCGAGCTGTCGAAGGATTCCAAGTGGCACTTCGCTTGGATTCGAACAACGTGCCGGCTCTCGTAAACCTAGCTGCGCTCTCCCTCAAGGAGAAGAAGTATGATCAGGCAATCAGTTACTACGAGCAATGCCGCGCAAGTCAACCGGACGACCCCCAAGTGCTTCTCGGCTTGTCGACGGCTTATTTTGCTATCGGTTCCTCTAAACGAGGACTGGAGACAGCGGCGATTCTCAGTGGCCTTTCGTCCACTGGACCCGCTATCCGATTTGCTCTGGGAACACTTCTGACTCAGCAGTCCGAGTATCAGCGAGCAGCGGCAGAGTTCGAGAATGTAGCCCGTGCAGGCGTCAAATCAGCGGAGCTGTTCACAAATCTAGGACTAGCCTACTCGCATCTCGGAGAATACGGTAAAGCCAAAGCGAACTACTTTCAGGCAATTGAGCTAAATCCGGAGGATGCCACGACTTATTTTCGGGTTGGCGTTGACTGCCTTGCCACGAATGACGGCCCCCGAGCCCTGGTTTGGCTGTCGAGGTCGGTGAAACTGAACCCAGAATACGCTGAGGCGTTGTATCTTTTAGGAACAGAATTGGTGAAACAGGAATACTACTTCAGTGCGCAAAAGCACTTGGAAAAATACGTCCAATTAAAGCCCAAAGATCCGAAGGGCTGGTCTGTCTTGGGGGACGCATTTCTTGAAAACAAACAATTCGAACAGGCTGCAACTTGCTACGAAAAGACACAAGTCTTAGTTCCGGACCTAGCCACCTCCCACTACCTCGTGGGTTTTGCCTACCTGCGAGCTCAAAACTTCCCTGAGGCCAAGAAACACCTCACTGAAGCTCTTAAGCGTGACCGCTCTCATCTGCTCAGTCGCATGCGGCTGGCCGAGATTGCATACCGGGAGGGCAACGATATCGAAGCGCTCAGCCAACTGCAGGCTGTCTTGTCTGTCAACCCACAGCATGCTGATGCTCGCGCTGACCTTGCCAAGGTCTATCTTCGCCAGAGACGGTTCAGCGAAGCGGAACAGATTTTAACCGAACTTTCGGATCAGTACCCGGAACAGCACAGATACCATTACCTGCTCGCACAGCTGTATCTGAAAACCGGGAATCGTGAGGACGCTCAACGAGAGTCCAGCTTATACGAAACTATGGAAAAAAAGAAGAAATGGGACCGTGAGCATATCGAGTATTCAAAGAAGTATGTGGAGTAAAGTCGTTCGCAAATTTGCCCGCCGAGCAACAAACGCTTAGTCGTCCTCACTTTCTTCGGTTATTCGTGGGCTGCAGATAGCCTCCAGCACCGGCTGCTTGATTTGGCGGATAAAGCGTTGCTTAAGACGGATCCGCCCAATTCCCGGTTCTGCAACGCTGGCCTGGAAAGGAAACGAAATTGAAAGTATTCTTCAAGGGAGTGAGTATTCTTGTTCTCTTCTCGATTGGCTGCTTGCATTTGAATCAGGCACAGGAGTTCGACACGGTTATTGTCGACAACAACCGCAAACCTTTTTCGATTGTCGATCAGATCACAGATCCCAAGCAGCGGCAGTCACTTCTCAAGCTTTTGGACCAGCAGAATCCGCACCAGAGAGCAGAGCTTGCGGAAGCCTTTCTGGTTGCCTTCCCCCAATCGGCATTTCTGGCTCAAGTCTATGAAATCGCCGCTAAGTCTTACATTGACCTTGGAGACTACACTCGTGCCTTGAAGCATTTTAGAGACTCGCTAAGGCTACTTCCTGAAAATCCTCTGCTGCTTGTTCCCCTTGCTGGTGTCCAGGTACATGAGGGGCTCATTGCGGAGGCAAAGGAAAGCGCCTGGCAGGCGCTGGAATACCTGGAACGATTTAGCCGACCGACCGCCATTTCTGAGCAGTCCTGGGAGACTTTGGAGCGTCAACTAAAAGCGTCCAGCCAATTTGTACTTGGCCAAGCTGCGGCCCTGGAGGCTTCGGAGGCCCAATCTAAAACAAGGCGCACAGAGTTATTGCAGCAATCTCAAAAATTCCTTTCGCAAGCGAGGGTTCTCAATCCAGGCGATCCAGAAATTGCTTACTTGGCTGGACTGACTTACTCGTGGTTGGGCAAAACCCAGGAGGCGGCCAGGAGCTTTGCTGCGGCTCACAGACAGAAAGGCCCAATCCAGTCTAAGGCACTCGAGGAGCTGCGGAGAATCTACGAAACGTCTGCGCGAGAATCTCACACCAGTTTTGAGACTTTCCTGGGCAAGCTGAGCACGGAAAGTCGGGATACTCCTCGTGTCAGCTCATCCAGCAGCCATAGTGCTCGCCTGCAACTGTCTGAGTATGCTGGGACGGATGCTTGCCGCATGTGTCATGCTGACAAACACGAGGCCTGGGTGCAAACAGGTATGGCCCGCATGTTTCGTCCCTATCAACCAGAAAATATTATCGGCGACTTCAGACAGAACAACGAATTCTATGCGGGCGACGAAGTTCACTGGGAGCACGGCCGGGTTAAGGTTGCTGCAGGTGAGAAGAGGTTTCTGTTTGCCCGTATGCTCACCGAAGAAGGGCGTCACTTTTTTGAAATGAAGCAGTCCGACGGGCAATGGCATCGATTTCCGGTGGATTACACAATCGGCTCCAAGTGGCAGCAGGCTTACGCTACGCGTTTACCAAATGGGCGAATTCATGTTTTCCCAATTCAATATAATTCGCTGGAGAAGCGGTGGATCAATTTCTGGAAGGTGATAGACCCACCGGAATCAGAGCGAGCCAATTTGTTCGCCTGGGACAAATTAACTGACCAGACGAATTACCAGCTGAACTGCGCTGTCTGCCACACCAGCCAGTTGCGAAACATCAAAGGACTTGGCTTCCAGCCTGACAACCTGGAATTTCGCGAACCTGGGATTAACTGTGAGATGTGTCATGGTCCTTCATCCCGTCACGTGTCGGCTATGCGGCGGGGCAAGCCTTACGTTAAACAGCCTCTCGATCCGCCAGTTACTTTTGACAAGATCAGCAGCCAGGATTACGTAGCGATTTGCGCCCAGTGTCACATGCAGTCAGCTCTTCGCAAGCCCGGCCTTCAAGGGGAACTGAATTATTTTCGGGAGGACGGTTTGTTTTTTCGACGTTACAAAAGCCGGCCGTTTACAGAGTTCTCCCAAAAGGCTTTCTACAAAGATGGGCGATTTCGGGAAACAAGCTTCATTGTGGAATCGTTGCTGCGCTCGGCCTGCTTCAGAAAGGGTCAAGTGAATTGTGGTCATTGTCACGATCCGCATAGCACG
>JBGOVH010000583.1:0-2731 GCA_041478005.1 Terriglobia bacterium
ATCTGTCTATATCCTGTCAAGAAAAAAATCGCAATGAAGGTAATGCCTCAGTTAGGGGGGGAATTTTTGGTCGCCACGACAACGCGCTGGTTGCGTTTGTCGTGGACAGGAGTGCCGGCGAGGGAAAGCCCACGATAGACGCAGAAAGCGCGTCAATCGTGGCTACCCATGCCAAGTCGATTCTCCCCGTAACTGAGGCATTACCGAAGTAATGTGTTAGTTACGGGGCGACAAGCCGCCCTGAGCGCACCCCAGTGTGCGCAGGAGCGCCCACTCCACCTCACATGGGTGACACGCGCGCTCCAGTTCATTCTTCCCCAAAAAGACTATAGGTTTCACCTGGCAGAACCTCTTTCTTCTCCGGTTCCGGAGACAGAGCAATCCTTGCCAGATCTGGGTAGGCTCTCAGAAGGTGGGGCATGATTTTGACCGGTTGGCCGGTGATTTGGTGGATAAACTCCAGAGCATTTTTTACCTCGGCAGCCCGGTAGTGATTGTTAAAGATCACATAAAGCGTTCCCTGTCTTTCGCGGAATTCTCGAATCATCCCCAGGTAAGGCTCCAATTCCTCGACGGAGTAGTCATAATCATATCGGGCATCACGACCGGCTTCAGCTGCAAACCAGGTTTCAGCATTACGTCCATGAAAACGCAGATACGCCAGGCGGGAGGAAGTGAAAACACGCGTGGGCGGTAAAGAGTCAGAAACCGCCGGTTGATCGATATTGGCAAAAGCTACCTGGCGTTCCTCCAGAAGCTCATAGAAAGCCGGATGATCAAAAGATTTATGGCGCACCTCTACTACCAATGGATAGTCCTCAAGAGCTTCCAGGAGAGTCAATAAGTATTCCAGGTTTTTTGGCTTGTAATGAAAGCGGTAGGGGAATTGCAAAAGCAAGGCCCCTAGTTTCTGCATCTCCAGCATGGGCTGGAGGGCTGTCTTGAAAGCCGTTAAGCTTTCCTTCACAATCTTTGGCTTCCCCTCCTGGATTTTATCCCCATGCGTAAATTGTTTATACAGCTTCACGGTAAACAGGAATTCTGGGTTCGCCGTTACACTGCGCATCCAGCCTTCCACAAGCTGCCGTGCTGGAATCGCATAAAAGCTATTGTTAATCTCAATGGTGTTAAAGAATTTGGCTAAGTACTGAAGCTTGTCGAATTGAGTCTCACGGGGATAGACCAGGCCTTTCCAGTCCGGATAAGACCAACCGGCGAAGCCAACGAGAATTCTGCCCCTGGGGTTCTGTCTTGCTTGCATAGGATGCTCAATCACACAAAGTGCAGTATGATTGCAATAGTAGCGCCACCTGGGGGTTGGATAGTTTTAGTCAGGAAGCACCCAAGGCGGCATGGGATAAACTCAAAAAAATCTTTGTAACCGGATTCCGAGTTGTTTCGTCAATTGAACATGGGCAATATCACAGCAGTTCAAGCTGAGAAGCCGAACTTGCTGAAAGTGGACCGGCAGCTCATTGAGCGGGCCCAACAAGGGGATCAGACTGCCTTTGAATGGCTGGTGAAAAAGTTTGAGCGCAAGATTTTTGGTCTGATCTATCAGATTATTCGATCCCCCTTCGAGGTCGAGGACATTGCTCAGGAGGTCTTCACCAAACTGTACTTTTCCCTGCCCCGGTTCCGGTTGGAAGCCTCCTTTGAGGCCTGGCTCTATCGAATCACGGTCAATCAATGTTACGACTTCCTTAGAAAACGCAAAAGAAATGCCCACGTCATGGAATCAGAGCTTTCCGAAAAGGACGCGATTCTCTTCGAAAAATTCGGATCGATCACGCAGCCGCTCACGATCGATATTAGCAAGCGCGTCGAATTGCAGCAGGCGGCAGAACGACTTTTGAACCTGTTGCCTCCCAAAGAGCGATCCCTGCTTATTTTGAAGGAAATTGAAGAATTTTCCATTGAGGAATTGGCGGTTATATTTAATGCCTCCGCAAATGCTATCAAACTTCGGCTCTTTCGGGCTCGCAACTTTTTAAAATCTGCCTATGAAAAAAGCAGGAAGAGGAATGGGGGAACTCAACGCCTATGACCCATCAACAGCTTAGAGACAGACTCGAGGAGTTCGCAGAAAATCAATTGCCGGCCGAAGCCCATCGGGAGCTAAAACAGCATCTAGAGGGTTGTCGGGAATGCCAGGACCGCCTCAAGACGTTGCGGCTTGCTCAAGGGATTGTTTTGGCCGCGAAACTGGAAAATGGCCCGAGCCCGGCTTCGACCTTTGTTCCATCGGTTCTGCAGGCAATCGAGCAGCAAAAAGATTCCTACTTCTTTTGGAGTCCACTGCGCCTTGTGGCTGCAAGGGCCGTTCCAGTGATGGCCTTAATGGCCCTAATCCTGGGTTGTGTTGCCTATATGGAGATGTCTTCCACCCTCAATGCCCAGGAAACACCAAGGCAACCTCTATTGGAATCATCCCTTGGGCTCTCCTCCAACTGGGGGCAGGATGTGGCAGTTTATTCTGAAACGATCTCTGGCGATAAGGAACGTGTGGTTACGACTCTTATGGAAGGCCAGGTCAGCCCGAATGATCGGGAAAGGAAACCTTAACCATGAGCCTCTCAAAATTGAAAGCCTTAGTATTGATTTCGGTCGTTTTTCTTCTCGGCGCCATCGCTGGCGCTTCGTTGGGAACTGCAATTGTCTCCAAGAAATTTGCGTCCCCAATGGATGGACATGGCCGTCCCAGCAAAGATAAGATGATCGAAAAGTTCAA
>JBGOVH010000059.1:0-9395 GCA_041478005.1 Terriglobia bacterium
CGGCGATTTCCCCCTCACCCGCCCCTTGGGCACCCTCTCCCCCAAGGAGAGGGCTCCAAGGGAGAGGGAAGGTGTGAAAAAATTGTAGTAACGACTTCAGTCGTTCCAGACTCGGGCTGAAAAGAAACGACTAAAGTCGTCACTCTGTACGCCCAATCATTAATTTTTTCACACCTTCGGGGATTCGTAGTCCCGACGCATCCGTTACTCCTACCAGAAGCAATTCTCACTGGCTTGAGTCACCCTCTGTCAGAACGGCCTCTTGCAGTTCCTGTGCGGAAACGGTGGCTGTGCCACGCTTCATAACAACGATGCCGCCAGCGTAGTTGGAGAGTCTGGCGGCTTCCAAAAAGCTTGCGCCACAAGCTAGAGCGAGCGTGAAGACAGCGATCACAGTATCCCCAGCTCCAGTGACATCGGCAATTTCATCTGTCCCAAATATGGGAATGTGAACAGGCTTCTGCTTCGAAACAAACAAAGCCATCCCGTGCCGCCCGCGAGTAATCAAGACTGCCTCTAGTTGCAACCTCTTCAAAAGAAGCTTGCCCGCATTTTCCAGTTTGGCCAGATCATTGCCAATCTTAATCCCCAAAGCTTCCTCAACCTCAGGCTCGTTGGGAGTTGAAGCCGTCAGTCCCTGATACTTCAGCAGGTCGAAACGAGAATCTAAGGTCACAGGAAGAGAATTTCGCTTTGCCACAATGCGTCTCACGATTTCGGGAGTCACAAACCCGAAACCATAATCCGAAATAATCATTCCCCGGCATCGTTTCAAGATACTCTCCAGGTCAGCCCAGATCTCAGACTCGTCCTCGGGGGTGGGCTGAAAAAGTGTCTCTCTATCAATCCTCAAGACCTGCTGTCGTGTAGAGTGAACTGAGCCAGCTGCAAATCGGGTCTTGGTGGGAGTTTGGTACCCTTTGATATGGCGTACCAACGACAATGGGATCTTGCGGACCCGCAACTGTCTTCGCAACTCTTTGCCTGCCATATCGGCGCCCAGAATGCCCACCGGGATGGGCGAAGCTCCGAGCGCCTGAAGATTATTAATGGCGTTTGCTGCACACCCCGGAACGATGCGAGACTCTTTGTGTTTCAAAATAAGCACCGGCGCTTCACGCGAGATCCTGGAGATTTCCCCGTATACAAACTCATCTGCGACCAAGTCTCCGTAGACAGCCACTGGGCAGCCGTGAAACTTTTGGGTCAGCTCCAGCAATCTTTCCTTTCGAGTAGGAGCAATGGACATGGATAATTGCCAATGTGAAAAAAGATTCTTGCCACCCAGATGTGGGGGAGTTCATGAAATCAATCAAGCGGGTCCCTCTACCGATACCTCCCCTCTATACACCGCCTCGTTAATTCTGTCGAACCCTCACCCGGCCTTGTGGAGGCTTCTCATGCATAGTTCCCCTTCATAAAGAGGGGACCACGGAAAGGCTCTGCACAACGTTCAAAATAATCTCAGAGGCTTCCAACAGATTCTTTGCCACCCACGTAGGCTGCAGCTTCCAGCTTTGACGCTGATATTCGTACTCTCCCAACCCGTAACCGGAAAGAATAAAAATGGAGTGAGCGCCGGCGTTATGAGCTAGCTCTATGTCTCCGTAACGATCTCCAATGACAAACGACTGGGACAAGTCTACCCCGAATTCTTCAGCCGCACGGAGAAGCATGCCAGGCTTTGGTTTTCGGCAGTTGCAGTCCTGGCGATAGGGGGATTCTCCAACCGAAGGATGATGAGGACAATAGTAAATGGCATCGAAATGCGCGCCGACGCAAGCCATTTCAGCGCGGAGTTTCTCGTGCACCTTGATGACCATATCCTCTTTGAAATAACCACGGGCTACCCCTGCCTGGTTGGTGACAACGATGGTCTTAAATCCATTTTGGTTCAAATTGCGTATGGCCTGGGCCGACCAGGGATAAATTTGGAAACGGGAAAGATGGTTAATGTATCCAACTTCCTCACTGATCGTTCCGTCTCGATCGATGAAAACTCCCGCGTTATTCATGTTGTTTGATCTGATTGACTCCAAGATCGATTCCCGCCCTCAGCATCTCAACGGCTCGCTGGCAGACCTCCTCTACACTAATGCGGGTCATGCAGCGATGGTCAATTGGGCATTCTCGCAAAAGGCAGGGACTGCATTCAACTTTTTTGTTCAACACGACGGCTTTAGGACTCATGGGACCTGTAGCGATTTCGTCGGTGGATCCGAAGAGGGCTAAAGTGGGAATCCGCAAGGCAGCAGCCAGATGCATAGGACCCGAGTCATTAGTAATAAAAAGATCGCAGCAAGCGATCAAGGCAATCAACTCAGAAAGTTCTGTCTTTCCTGAGAGGATGACAGGACGGTGCCTCATAACGGTTTCAATCGACTTCGCTATGGACACCTCGTTCGTGGCTCCAAAAATAACGACCTCCGTCCCCTCCTGTTCAATCAGTTGATCCAGCACTGCCGCATAATGATCACTTGGCCATCGCTTCGCGGACCCATAAAAAGCTCCCGGGTTTACTCCCACAATTGTTTTTCTCGGGTCCACTCCGTGGGACTTAAGCATGGACTCTGCACACTGTATCCGTGAAGCGCTGACCTCAAGAGAGATATCTGGCATTTCGGGTTTTTCAAAGGAACGGCATCTGGTCTCGAGTGAAGACAGGGCGATTCGATTTCTGTTCAGGAGTTGATCGACCAAATCGAGGTAATAGTAGGTTTGATGCATCCTGGAAACCTGTGGGTCGCTTAAGACAGGATGAGACAATAACCAACCACGGCTGTCTCGGTGATAGCCTGCCCGGACTGGGACCCGGGCAAGAGCGGCCAGCAGAGCCGCCTCAAAGGCATTTTGGAACAATATAGCGGAGTCAAACCTGCGCTTCCGGAGGATTTGGATCAGCTTAACCTTTCCTCTCAAGCCGCGATGTTCTCCCTCCCGGTCATAGATAAGAACCTCATCCACTGCCTTGCATTCTTCATAAATGCCACTGACCCATGGGATCACCAACAAGGTGATATGGGCTTTAGGGAAGGACTGTCTGATCTGTTTCAGCGCGGGGAGCGACATGACTGAATCGCCAACCCAATTGGTTCCTCTTATCAACAGCCGCTGAATTTGCTCTGGATTGAGTGTTCTTCTCATCAGGTAAGGACTCCAACCCTGTTCAGCATCAGCTTCCGGACAGCGTCGAGATCGTTGAATTCAAATACTACCTTAGATGAGACGACTCTGAGCGGTACAAACTCGCCAGGCTCGAGTTTTTCGGCGTCCTTTTCGGTGGTGATACAAACGTCAACACCCTTCTCGCGGCAACTAGTTTTGATTCGCTCCAAGTCGGCTTTCTTGTACTCATGATGGTCCGGAAAAGAGAGGGTATCCATGAGGCGCAAATCTGACCTTCGAAGCAGGCTGAAAAATTGAGAAGGGTTGGCAATCCCGGCGAAGGCAATCATGTTCTTCCCGTTTAGATTTTCGATTGGGAAAGATAAAGTCTGTCCAAGATCCCTTCCCGAGACGATCTCCTGACTGGCCTGAAAAAATGGCACCTCGGGTTGATATTGGCGCAGCTGATGGATGAGATCGTCGTAGTGATGTCCTCGTTCCGTTCTCGTCAGAATCACGCAATCAGCACGTCGTATTGCTTCCAAGGGCTCGCGAAGATGCCCCAAAGGGGGCATGCCCCCTGCAAACGGATTGCTGACATCGATCAGAAGCAGGTTGAGATCTCGATGTAACTTGAGGTGTTGGAACCCGTCATCTAATAAATGAACTTCTACAGCGAAACGATTTTCTAACCATTTGCCCCCCTCGCCACGATCTCTGGCGACTACCACCAGGGCCTTTGGCAGGTTCCTGGCGATTACCAAAGCCTCGTCCCCTGCAGTTCTTGCGTTTGTCAGGATTTGCTGACCGTCGGAAACCAACAACGGTCCCCCCCTATGTTTCCCACGATAACCTCTCGACAGGACTGAGATCTTGAGCCCGGAATTCTGGAGTATCCGCCCCAATTCGATTACAGTCGGGGTCTTTCCAGTCCCTCCCATAGTCAGGTTGCCAACACTAATGACCGGATGTTTCAATCGAACAACCGGTCGCATTCCGGCGCTATAGAGCCGATTTCGAAAGCGCACCAGGCCTTCGTATAGAAGTGCCAAAGGGTAAAGAGGTTTCATTAGTGAAGTGGGAAGAATTGTCTTACCCAATCGTCCATGCCATTATTGAGCCCGTGCAATATTGAGTGACAAATCCCCCTCTCCCCCGGCCCCTGAAGGTGTGAAAAAATTAATGAGTGGGCGTACAGAAGGCTTGTAGTGACGACTTTAGTCGTTTCTTTTCAGCCCGAGTCTGGAACGACTGAAGTCGTTACTACAATCTTTTCACACCTTCCCTCTCCCTTGGGGAGAGGGTGGCTGCAGGCCGGGTGAGGGTCGGTAGCAATCAGAGCGAATAAGCAATAGTCAAAGAAATCTGCGGAAATCAATAAGTTTTAGTGTGGTTGTGCCAAAGCCTCTTCGACCCGTTTCAATATGCGCTGGGCAGCGCCCCGATTAGCCAGCAGAATCTGGTAGCCCTTTTCTCCGATACGGGCCCGCTGAGGAGCATCTTGCCACAACTCAATCAATCTCTCCGCGAGCTCCTTTTTATTATGAACCAGCAGGGCGGCATTTTGTCGGAGAAAGTGATCAGCCATTTCCTTGAAGTTACTCATATGATTTCCGAAAAGAATCGGTTTCTTGAAAAGGGCTGGCTCCAGGATGTTGTGTCCGCCTTTTGGAACAAGGCTGCCGCCAATGAAAACCACGTCGGCTAATGCATAAAGAAAGGCGAGCTCACCCATCGTGTCCAGCAGGATGACTTCTTCCTCTAAACGCAAATCCTTTCTCAGCCCTGATTTCATCTCTGAGCGCCTTTCAAACCGGAAGGATTGGCTGCTAAGTAGTTCCTCAACTTCCTTGAATCTTTCCGGATGACGCGGAGCCAGAAGCAAGACTGCCTGTGGACAACGTTGTCGCAAAGCCCAGAATGCCCGAAGCACTATTTCTTCTTCACTTTTCATGGTGCTTCCTGCAATTACCAGGAAATGCGAAGTGTCTAAGCCCGTCATTTGGCGGAAATCTTCCGTTTTCTGTTCAACTCCTTCTGAATTGCTTATCTCGTATTTCAAATTACCAGAGACTTCCGCTTTCTCCGGGGAAAGCCCTAGACTCAAGATCCGGCGCAAATCCATCTCGCTCTGCATGCAACAGTAGTGGAAGTGGCCTAGGGCTCTTCGGATAAACCATCGCACCTTTTCATAACGCCTCACTGAACGGTCAGAGAGGCGTCCATTCACCAACAGAACAGGAATCTTTCGCCGATTAGATTCCCGCAAGAAATTGGGCCAAATTTCCGTCTCGACAATCAACACAATGGCAGGGCGGATCAGATCCAGGCTCTTCCGCACAGCGAAGCCCCAATCCAGAGGAAAGTAAAAAACATGAGTGTTTGAAGAGAGCATCCGCTTGGCCAGCGATTGCCCCGTAATTGTAGTCGTCGAAACAAAGAGAGGGCGGCCCGGCCATTTTCGTCGCAAAGACTCAATTAGAGGGAGCGAAGCCAACACCTCACCCACAGAGACTGCGTGAATCCAAATCCCCCCATTCGGGATGGAAAGAAATTCCGAGGGCAGGAAGCCGAGACGTTGGCCAAAGCTCGAAAAATACTTCTTATGCAAGACTCCCTGAACCAGGAAAAAAGGCAAGCCCAAGATAACGCCGAGAGTCAGACAGAAGTCATAGAGCAGGTACATGGGTGGAATTATTTCCAGTAATTAAGAGGGGGATAACCGAAATAGCTCGCAAATTGGGCCGTGCCCACCTCACCTCTTTGCCCCTCTCCCTCAATGGCAGTGGCAGATATCGGTGGAAACGTTCCAGCTCAAAGACCTCAGGTTTCGCTTTAGCGGAGTCTCCACCCTGAAAGCCACGCCCATTCCGGATTTTAGCCGATGCATTATACCTTTTACCCTTTTCGCTTCCAAGCCAAAACATTGACAAGCCCCCCAGGAAACCGATATATTGAGCCGTTTTTTGGTCTTATCAGACTTTGAAGTATCGAGAGACCGACGATGAGCAAACTATCCATCAGCGATTTGAACCTGGGGGGGAAGCGGGTTTTCATTCGAGTGGATTTCAATGTTCCTCTGGATGACGATGGGCGAATCACCAATGACGCTCGCATACAGGCCTGTCTTCCGACCATACACTATGCTTTATCGAAAAAAGCGCGGGTGATACTGGCTTCGCATCTGGGGCGCCCGAAAGGGAAGGTAAATTCCAAAATGAGCCTGAAGCCTGTGGCAGCTGCATTAGGGAAGATGTTGAATCGCAGAGTGCTGATGGCTCCTGATTGTGTAGGTGAGACCGTTCTGGCTCAATCAAAGAGTCTTCAAGATGGGGATGTCCTACTGCTCGAGAACCTCCGTTTCCACACCGAGGAAGAAGCTAATGATTCGGATTTTTCCAGGAAACTAGCCTCTCTTTGTGATCTTTATGTTAATGATGCCTTTGGCACAGCTCATCGGGCCCATGCTTCTACCGTGGGGATGATCCCTTTTGTTGGAAAGGCCGCTGCAGGTTTGCTCATGGAAAAAGAATTGAGCTATCTGGGAAGGGCCATTAGCAATCCGGATCGGCCTTACGTGGCCATCATCGGAGGCGCTAAGGTTTCTGATAAGATCGAGGTCATTGAAAACCTTCTCAATATCGTCGATGTGCTCTTGATTGGTGGCGGGATGGCATACACTTTTCTGGTGGCTGAAGAGTTCGAAGTGGGTAAGTCCCTGGTGGAAACTGACAAAATTAGCCTGGCAGAATCGCTCCTCAAAAAGGCAAGAGAGAGGAATGTAAAACTTCTATTGCCTGTCGACCATGTAGTGGCCAGCATGTTTGATGCGAAGGCGGAAACAAAAGTCACCACGATCCAAGAAACACCCATTGATTGGATGGGGTTAGATATTGGGCCTGAGACAATTACAAGGTTTAAGAATCAGATTGCTTCAGCCAGAACCATCCTCTGGAATGGGCCATTGGGGGTGTTCGAGTTGGAACTTTTTGCCCAAGGGACTATGGCCATTGCCCGGGCCGTGGCCGAAAGCTCGGCCACTAGTATTATTGGCGGAGGGGATTCGATTGCAGCGGTGACCAAAGCCGGAGTTGCCGAAAAAATCAGCCATATCTCTACCGGCGGTGGCGCTTCGTTGGAATTCCTCGGCGGGCTGAAACTTCCAGGAGTGGAAGCGCTCAGTGAGAAGTAAAAGATTAATAACTTATTTTTTATAGGGGTATTCATGCGTCGACCGATCATGGCGGGAAACTGGAAAATGTACAAAACAGTCCGGGATTCCCTGCACTTTATCGAGCAGCTTAAGCCACTTGTTCAGCACTCCAGCCATTGTGACATCGTGATCGCCCCGCCCTTCACGGCAATAAGTGATGCCTGCAATGCTGTCCAGGGAAGCCGTATAACCGTTTCCGGTCAGAATCTCTACTGGGAAAAAGAAGGGGCCTACACTGGTGAAATTTCCGCCTGGATGCTGGCAGATCTTGGATGCAAGTACTGCATCATTGGCCATTCGGAGCGTCGCCAACATTTCGGAGAGACCAATCAAAGCGTAAACCGGAAGATCCGGGTCGCGCTGGACGCCAACCTGATCCCAATCGTCTGTGTGGGTGAAGTGCTTGCGGAGCGCGAGGCCGACAGGACCTTCGAGATCATCCAAATCCAATTCCGTGAAGGGTTCGCTAACTTGACAGCCCAGGACTTTTCTCGTATAGTCGTGGCCTACGAGCCAGTCTGGGCGATTGGTACGGGGCGTACTGCAACGCCGGAAATAGCCTCTGAGATTCACCAGCTGATCCGCCGGCTTGTTCAAGAAAAATTGGGTCAGGAAGTGGCGCTGAGTTTGAGAATCCTTTACGGTGGCAGCGTGAAGCCTGACAACATCAAAGGGCTCATGGCTCTAGAGGATATTGACGGGGCTTTGGTGGGCGGGGCTAGTTTGAAAGCTGACGCTTTTGCTTCCATCGTCAATTATTCGTCGTAGCTGGGGTCGGCGGACCCGGCCACAGAATGTCTAAGAGGCTTTATGGTTATCATATTATTATCTATTATTCACGTGATTGTTTGCTTGCTGCTGGTCTTGATTGTTCTTTTGCAGTCCGGCAAGAGCGCTGATCTAGCAGGCGCCTTTGGGGGCGGAGGTTCACAAACGGCCTTTGGGGCGAGAGGCACGGCAACCTTTCTTTCCAAACTCACTACAGGCGCTGCCATTGTTTTCATGCTGACTTCCTTCGGGCTTTCACTTTTCTCAAGCAGAGATCGAGGCAGTTCGGTGATGCAAGGAGCCAAAGTTCCGGGACAAAAGCAAACCACTCCTGCCGCACCTGCAACAAGTCCAGCTCCTTTGCCACCGGCTCAAAATCCGGCAACGACTCCACCAAAAGGGGCCCCAACCAGTCCTCAATCAAAGCCTTAATTGCCTTCTGCGGAAGTGGTGGAATTGGCAGACACACCATCTTGAGGGGGTGGCGGCGCAAGCCATGCGGGTTCAAGTCCCGCCTTCCGCACCAAACTCCCCTTCCATCCAGACCCGCCTCATTTTTCGATATCCGTTTACGGTGGTATGGTTAGAGAGTCCAAGAGAGGCAAAATAATGATGTTTCAGCTTGTTTGCAGAAAAATCTTACCAAGACTCAATGCTGTCCTTGCCTGCCTGATCGTTTTGCTGCTTTTGTGCGTACCTGTGGAGCGGGGAACAGATCCTCTACCTGCATCTGACAATTCGCCATTCCTTGTTTACGTAGGCACTTATACAGGTCCGAAGAGCAAAGGGATTTACGTTTATCGGATGGATCCTGCGACGGGCGCGATGACTTCGCTAGGGGTAGCGGCGGAGACCAAGAGCCCGAGTTTTCTGGCCATTCATCCTAATCGCCGTTTTCTTTATGCCGTGAATGAGATTGATGAATTCGCTGGCAAGAAGAGCGGGGCAGTGAGTGCCTTTGCTATCGACCCTGAAACAGGGAAGTTGACTCTCTTAAATCAACAGCCCTCAGGAGGTGACGGCCCGTGCCATCTGGTCGTGGATAAGGCAGGAAAGCATGTCCTATTGGCGAACTATGGCGGTGGCAGTGTTGAGGTGCTGCCTGTACAAGAAGACGGACGGCTGGGAGAGCCCTTGTCGTTCATTCAGCACAAGGGCTCCAGCGTTGATCCGCAGCGCCAGGAGGGGCCTCACG
Source organism: Terriglobia bacterium (assembly GCA_041478005.1). Taxonomy (GTDB): domain Bacteria; phylum Acidobacteriota; class Terriglobia; order Versatilivoradales; family Versatilivoraceae; genus JBGOVH01. Next base: position 9,282 of record JBGOVH010000059.1, read on the forward strand.
CGCATTCCATTAATCTCGATGCTGCAAACCGGTTCGCGGTCGCTGCTGATCTCGGCTTGGACAAGCTGCTGGTCTACCGCTTTGATCCGACCAAAGGAACGCTTGCCCCCAACA
>JBGOVH010000515.1:0-3108 GCA_041478005.1 Terriglobia bacterium
CATGCTCAAGGTTATTCTGAAAGACTGGACGGCCGTTGACCTCGCTGACCTTTTGGTCGATCTGCCGAGTTCCGATCAAGCGGTTGTTTTGCAGAACCTCCCACGTAAGCTGGCCGTCGCTTCCTTTCAACATTTACTTCCAAAGGCTCAAGAACGCCTCTTAAAGGTGATGGCAGAGGAAGAGGCCGCTGGGATTCTAAACGAAATGTCGCCCGACGACCGCACGATGTTGCTAGAAGTATTAACAGCTACGGCCTCCGAGAAAATGTTGGAGTGGCTGTCGCCGGGTGAGCGAGGGGTCGCGGTCGCTCGGTTGGAGTACCCGGAAGACAGCATCGGCCGACTGATGACCCCTGATTACATTGCTGTCAGGCAGGAGTGGTCGGTTCAGCAGGTTCTCGACTATATCCGTGAACACGGGCAGGATAGTGAGACCCTCAACGTTGTTTATGTGACAAACGACAATGGCATCTTGATGGACGACATTCGTATGCGAGAGTTCCTGCTAGCTCCTTTGAACTACCGTGTCTCTGATTTGATGGACATGCGATTTGTTGCTCTTCAGGTCACTTACAAACAGGAAGCAGTAGTGGCGGTCTTCAGGCGAGAAGATCGATCTGCACTGCCTGTCATTAACAAGGGAGGTGTGCTAGTGGGCATCGTCACCATTGACGATGTCCTCGACATTGCAGAGGAGGCGGCCACAGAAGATATCCAAAAAATCGGTGGCATGGAGGCTCTTGATGAACCTTACATGCAGATTGCTTTTGTCCGAATGGTGAAGAAACGCGCCGGGTGGCTTGTGCTTCTTTTCCTGGGTGAGATGTTGACGGCCACTGCTATGAGCTTTTTTGAGAAAGAGATCGCACGAGCCGTCGTTTTGGTTTTCTTCATCCCGCTAATCATTTCCAGTGGGGGTAACTCAGGTTCGCAGGCCTCAACTCTCGTAATTCGTGCTCTGGCGCTAGGAGAGGTTGGTCTGAGCGACTGGTGGCGAGTTATCCGGCGTGAAGTTTTTTCCGGATTTGCACTGGGTACCGTGCTGGGAGGGATTGGATTTGTAAGGATTGCTGCGTGGTCCTTTTTTTCCGATATCTATGGCCCGCATTGGTTCCTGGTGGCCCTGACCGTCGGCGCGTCGTTGATTGGCATCGTGCTTTGGGGGACGTTAGCGGGTTCAACTCTTCCTTTCATCCTGAGGCGTCTGGGTTTTGATCCAGCCACTTCTTCGGCTCCTTTCGTGGCCACCCTTGTCGATGTGACGGGTTTGGTCATCTACTTTACCATTGCTTCATTGATTTTGAGGGGGAGTTTGCTCTAATGACTACTTGAACAAAGAGCGAAGACTCAATTGTTGTCTCCTGAAACGTCCAAACTCGACCGACCTCTATAAGGCCTGTGACTGGCAGCGATGAGATTGCGGTTTCCCTTGACCCTACGACACTGCCTGCTGCGTAGATTCTCCATCCCTTATTGAACTGCTGTTGCCTGACTTTGAGAACCTTTTGATTCGTGAATCCTGATATTGCCATTGGTTGTTTCAAAGGTCAAAGGGGCTCCTCCTCCCCCGATCTTACCCGTCAGGTTCGTGCGGCTGATTTTCCCCCGGATTTGGATGGGAAAATCTGTTTCTATATTTCCATTAGTGGTGCCGGCTTCAATATTGGCTCTTAAGTTCCTGGGCAGATGGGCTGTGACATTTCCGTTAGTAGTCCTGAATTCCATTTGCTCATTATCGCTGACGGCCATCAGGTCCACCGTTATGGAGCCATTAGTTGTGTTAGCTTTGACGATTCCACTGGCAGACTCGGCCTTAATGTCCCCATTTGTCGTGGCAAGTTTCATGGGCCCATTGCTGTTTGCCACTTGGATATCGCCATTGGTGGTTTCCAGATGGATATTCCCTTCTACCGACCTAATCCCCACCGTGCCATTGGTTGTCTCCAATTTAAGATTTACTTTCTTGGGGGCCTTGATCAGGTAGTTGACGTTGACACCATGACCTCTACCCATTAGAGCGTCCCACAGGCTTCCCAGGTCGTTCTTCTTGGGAAAGATCGTGTCAATGACTAGTTTTCTGTCGTCGCCTGTCGCTTTGATTTCCACACGTGCCAGGATCTCTTTTGCCTTTTCGTTGCTGGAAGCTTTGACTGTTTTCTCCGCTTCGACATAGATTTCATTCTTGTCCCAAGATTCGAGTTCAATTTTTCCATTGGTGTCTTGCAGCGTGAACTCACCTCCGGGATTGAAAGGGAAGCTCTTCACGTAATTCTCAGTTAGGCTGGCGGAAAAGACATTGGATGTGCCAATGAACAGACACAAGAGCCCGTAGACTATGCTTTTGTGCTTCATGAATTCCTCCTTCTGCCTGAGGATATCCCAGGCCAACCACAAACGAAATGTACTTGCCTTTCAAATACGAGCAGGTTCAAAAGGAAGTTCCAATTTCCTCTGATGAAAACTGACCAGTAATCACTTGAAATCAGAATGACTTCTTCAGGATGATTTTGCGGTGGTCTTCTGTGAAGTTTCCAACTCTGTCTTCAAACTATCCGCCAGCTTTTGAATCTCTTCATTAGGTTTGTCTTTCAAGATCTTGAGGGCAGTTTCTGCACACTGGGAAGCCTTTTGGTTGAACTGGCGAAAGGGTTGAATTTCGTTGAGCGCTGAACGGCCGAAGAGCTTCTGGTTCTCTAGCAGAGTCCTCCCCAGTCTCACTAAGAATTCTGCATGGTCAAGAGGTTTAGATCCACTTTCCATCAGCTTCCGTGCCTTGGCCCTATCTTCGGCAGCGCCTAGGAAACTTGCCAGAGCGCGGATGATCCCGTTGCCAACTTCTGTATCTTCGGCTATCTTCAGTTGTTCGGAATCGATCAAATTCCCTTTCCTGACTTCATCCAACTTGGAGTTGGAGACCAAATCCTTGCTTGGGAAATCACATTCGAGCACATAAGCTGTGTTTTCCGAAAAGCTTGTTAAGAAATATTCAGAAGCTCCATAAAGGCCCAGAGCTGCATTTTTCTGTTTCCGATAATAGTCGTATGCGGTTGCACGAAGTTGCCCAGCGTTTTTTGTTGATTTATCGAACCCGTCCACGTACGCCTCGGC
>JBGOVH010000085.1:0-8427 GCA_041478005.1 Terriglobia bacterium
ACTAACTCGAACAAAATCTCCATTGATGGAGGCCTGCACTTTGAGTTTATGATCTTTGATGATCTTCACGATCTCCTTGGCCTTTTCGATGGGAATTCCTTGTTGCAAGTCTACTTCCTGCCGAACTGTGCTGTCAGCGGAAGGAATGGGTTTCTTGTAGCTCAAGCCTTTCAAAGAGATGCCCCGCTTGATGATCTTTTGCTGGAGAATGTCGTTGAGACTCTTGAGTTTGAACTCGTCATCAGATACAAGAATCAGCTTTTCCTTCCCTTCCAGGAACACCTTGCTTTTGCTGCCCTTGAAGTCAAACCGTGTTATCACTTCTTTCATCGTCTGGTTGATCGCATTATCAATTTCCTGCATGTCAATCTTAGAAACGATGTCAAAGGTGTTTTGAGCCGCCATTGGGTTCCTCGCTAAGTTTATGAGTGTTGCGGGTGAAGGAAGCGTGAAACGTGATGCGTGAAGCGTGAAAAGATAAGTTATTCACGGATCACGATTCACGCTTGAGCATTACTTCCCCATCGGCTAATGTCTGGACACTGCCTCTTTTTTTCAAGAAAAGGGTTCTGTAGTTCAAGCTGGTGATCCGCCCAATGTCTTCAACGGAGAGACCACGAAGTTGAGCCAGGACCTTTGCTGTTTCCACCACAAAGCGGGGTTCACATCGCTTCCCCCTATGTGGGACGGGAGCTAGATACGGAGAATCTGTCTCAATGAGGAGCCGATTCAAGGGAATTTCTTTAGCCACGTCCCGAAGGTTTTGGGCCTTTGGAAATGTAAGAATCCCGGAAAAGGAAACCCAAAACCCCATCTCGATGCATTGCTGAGCCAATTGCAATGAACCTGAGTAGCAATGCAAAACGCCTCCAGGTCCATCCCCTCCCCAGTGTTCTTGAAGTGCCTTCAGTGTCTCAAACTCCGCTTCCCGCGTGTGGATGATCACCGGCAACGTCTTTGCGCGTGCGAAAGCCAATTGTCTGGCAAAAACTTCAATTTGAACATCTCGTGGCGAGTGATCATAGTGGAAATCCAACCCTATTTCTCCCCAGGCGATGACCCTCGGATGTTCTGCGAGCTGCAACAAGAACTGAAAGTCTTCATCACTTGCTAAGGCAGATTCATGAGGATGGATGCCGATCGAAGCATCCAGGTCGTCATGCTGCTCAGCCAGCTTTATTGCACAATCGAGAGTTCCCGGTCCCGTTCCGCTGCCAACGGCCAGGATTCGATCCACTCCCGCATCACGTGCCCGCCTCAGGACGTCCGCCCGGTCAGAATCAAAATCGGATGAGTCGAGATGCGCGTGGGAATCGATAAACATTGTGAGCCGAGAAAATTATCCCTGCACCTTTTTCCGATTCCGCAGATATTCGATTACAATCGGCATTATAGAAACAAAAACAATGAGCAAAACTACCTTTTCCAGGTTATGTCGAATCCATGGGATTGCTCCCAGGTAATAGCCGGCCGCCGTCATGGAGCACACCCAGAATATCCCTCCAAAAACGTTATAACTTGCAAACCTGGGATAAGACATTTGGGCAATTCCAGCCACCACGGGAGCAAATGTCCTGGCAAATGGGACGAAGCGGGCCAAAAAGATGGCCTTGCCACCGTGCTCTTCGTAAAACAATTTTGCGTACAGAAGATGCTTGCAACGAAACCAGAAAGTATCTTCCTTGCTGTAAAGAGTTGTCCCAGCCTTGTACCCAATGCTGTAGCTTACGGCATCGCCGACAATGGCGCTCGCACTCAGCAGGACCATCAAATAGACAATATTAAAGAAGCCCTGGGAAGCCACTAGGCCTGCAGTGAAAAGTAATGAATCACCCGGGAGAAAGAAACCAACAAAAAGGCCCGTTTCCGAAAACACAATCAAGGCCAATACGGCGTAACCCCCGGAACGGATCAGTTGAATGAGTTTTTCAGGGTGATAAAGGCTTTTCAGAAATTCAAATGCGGATTCCAAAGGGCCTCAGATTTCAGACGATGCCTGTTAGATTAGACGTCGATGCTGCACGGTGAAGTTTACCTCAACCTGGCACCATTAGGAACATCTTCCAGGAAGGTTGCCAAGACAGGCCTGCCATCTTCCCCCACGGAAGCCGCCAAGAGCATTCCGTTCGACTCGAGACCTCTCATTTTTCGTGGCTGCAGATTAGCGACAATCACAATTTTCTTCCCGGGCAACGATTCCGGAGAGTAATACTTCGCGATGCCCGCCAGAATTTGCCGCTGCTCTGTCCCTAAGTCCACCACCAATTTGAGCAATTTGTCAGCACCTTGGACTCGCTCAGCCGAAAGGATTTGGGCCGCACGGAGTTCCACCTTGGCAAAGTCGTCAATGGTAATTCTTTCTGAGCCTGTAACCTGCTCGGGTGAGTTCTTCTCCTCCATTAGTGGAGAGGCGGGGCCCTGCACAGCTTTGGGTTTCCTCTCTTCTGGCATTGACGCAGACTTGATGAGTCTGGATTCTTTCGACGGAATTCCTTCTTCGGATTCCCGGAGAATCTTTTCGATCACTAAGTTCTTGTCCAGTCTCGGGAAAATCGGCGCAATCTCGCCCAAAATACTTCCCACCGGCAGTCCACCCCACTTAAGTTCATTGATGCGCTGACCTTTCAAAGGAGTCTTAATTCCAAGCTGGTCCCACACTCGCCGGCAACTCTCGGGAAGAATTGGCGCCAGTAACACGGTGGCAATCCGAATGACTTCGGCTGAAGTGTAAAGAATTGTCGCCAGGCGGAATCGCACGGCCGGATCCTCAGTGAGTCCCCAGGGAGCACTCTCATTGATATACTTGTTGGTATGAGAGAGTAACTCCCAAACCGATTCAATGGCTTTGCTGAAGGCCAGCTCATTCATATGGGACTGGTAGAGGTCGATAGTGGCTATCGCTTTTTGCTCGATTTCCTTATCCAGATCCGTCTTTCCCTCGATGGCGGAAGGATACGGAGTGACGTTGCTAAAATTCTTGGAAATCAGGGTTAGAGTCCGTGACACCAAGTTCCCAAAATCGTTAGCCAAGTCACTGTTGACACGTTGAATCAGCGCATGGTAAGAAAAAGTTCCGTCTTGCCCGAATGGAACTTCTCGCAAAAGGAAGTAGCGCACGGCATCGGATCCAAAATGCTCGATCAGCAAGTTAGGATCAATTACATTCCCTCTGGATTTGGACATTTTCACTTCATCTTTCAGCCACCATCCGTGGGCAAATACCTGTTTGGGCAATTCTAATCCCGCAGCCATCAAGAAAGCCGGCCAATAGACAGTGTGAAAGCGAATGATATCTTTTCCGACTAGCTGAACTTGAGCAGGCCAAAACTTCTGGAAGTTAGCCGATGTTTCTTCAGACCCAAATCCAATTCCGGAGAGGTACCCCACCAAGGCATCGAACCAAACATAGATCACGTGGTTCAATTCGCCTGGGACTGGGATCCCCCATTTGACCGAGGTACGGCTGATGGACAGATCTCTTAACCCACCCTTTACAAAGCTGACCACTTCATTACGACGTGAGACGGGCATGATGAAATTAGGGTTTCTCTCATAGTGGTCTAACAGCTTCTGCTGAAAATCAGACAGCTTGAAGAAGTAACTCTCTTCAGTCAACCTCTCAGTCGGACGCCCGCAGACGTCGCAGTTAGGAGCCGTGTCGCTATCAGGAGCAAACAAATTGCACGAGATACAATACCATCCCGAATACTCGCCTTTGTAAATAGCTCCGTTGCTAAAGGCTCGCTTAAACATTTCAGCTGCGCCAGTGTAATGGCGGGCTTCCGTAGTCCGAATGAACTGATCATATTCAATGCCGTAGCGAGACCAGAGTTTTTGATACTCGCCCGCAATCTTGTCTGCCAACTGGCTGGGAGTCACTCCGTGGATGGCAGCTGCACGCTCGATGTTCTGTCCATGTTCATCAGTGCCAGTCAAGAAGCACACCTCGTAACCCTGCATCTTTTTGTAACGGCTCAGGCAATCAGCCACAACGGTCGTATAGGTATGACCCAGATGCGGCTTGGCGTTCACGTAGTAGAGTGGTGTGGTTATGTAAAATGGGTTCATAGAATAATAGCTTTAAGGAAGTTAGGGGTCGTTACGAATAAGTGTCGCCGTTGAATGCCCCCTCACCCCCAGGCCCCTGAAGGTGTGAAAAAATTAATGAGTGGGCGTACAGATGGCTTGTAGTTACGACTTTAGTCGTTTCTTTTCAGCCCGAGTCTGGAACGACTGAAGTCGTTACTACAATTCTTTCACACCTTCCCTCTCCCTCGATGGGCGAGGGGAGAAGTAATCCTTATATTTACTCCCTCGCCTCCATCGGGGGAGAGGGGTGGAGTCTTGAGAAGCCTCCACAAGGCCGGGTGAGGGGGCATTAGTGAGAACGAAATTGCCAGATTTGTTTCGTGACGAGCACTTAGGATGACTCGAACGAACATTTAGACCGTGAAACGTGACGCGTGAAAAGCACCTGGATCTTCCAACTCACGTTTCACGCTTCACTCATCACGCTTTGCACATCATGAACTGCTGATAGATCTTTCCAAAAGAATCTCTTTCCCGTGGAGATTCATGAATTGCTGGACTATGCTTGACTGCACCCACTTATACGGAACATGGTGCTTCTCAGCAGCCTGGCGACAATCTTCAAACTCGGGAGAGAAATTAACGATTTTCCCATTCATTCTGGAAACCTTAACTCCAACCTTTCCGTATTCGCTTTCCAAAAATTCGGTCTCGCGTTTCAAGACCCTTCGTTTCGTCTCATGGTAACGGATACCAATCGTTGTCGTTTCCCCGAAAATCAAACCAGAGACGGCCTCAACCTGGTCGCAAGAAGTGACTACAGTGAGCAAGATGCCAGGCCTATTCTTCTTCATTTGCACAGGATAGGCGAAAACATCGAGGGCACCTAGCGCCAGGAGTTTTTCCTGGAGATATCCATAGATTTGGGGGTTCATGTCATCGATATTGGTTTCAATCACCACAACTCGTGAATCTGTTCCGGCTGTTTCAGTGAGATCCTCTTCCTCCAATAGCTCTCCCTGCAACACTCGAACCACATTGGGGAACCCTTTAATCTCTTTTGTTCCGGCGCCATAACCGATTTTTCCGATCTTCAACTTGGGCAACGTCCCAAACCCTTGACTGAATGCGGAAATAATGGCCGCACCTGTTGGAGTGACCAGTTCGCCGCAAACCTGATTCGAGTAGACTGGAATCCCTTTCAGTAACTCCGCGGTTGCAGGTGCAGGAACGGGCAACGTCCCATGGGCGCTTTCGACGAAGCCGCTTCCAACATTTAGTGGCGATGCAAGGATAGTTCGCGCTCCCATGAGTTCAAAGGCAATGCAGGCGCCTACAATGTCAACAATCGCGTCAACAGCTCCGACTTCATGAAAATGAATCTCTTGAAGCGTGCTCCCGTGAACTTTGGCCTCAGCCTCCGCCAGGCGTTTGAATATCCCAATTGCCTTCTCTCTGACCGTTTGGGAGAGGTCGCTTACTTGAATAATTCGTTCAATATCAAAAAAATTCCGGGGAACATGCTCATGACCAATCTGCACATCAAACTTGGTTGCGGCAATGCCCGACTTCAGCACTTTCTTCGCACTCAGCGTGAAATTCTTGACTTTAAGCTTAGAGAGCTCGGAAGAAAGAGCCTCCAAAGAGAGCCCCAGGTCCAGCAGACTTCCTAGAAGCATATCCCCGCTGATGCCCGAAAAACAGTCAAAGTAAAGCGCGTTGGACATTTTTCGGTTCCAGATTCCAAACTTCAGAATGCAAATCTTAGAGCTCCCAGCCTTTTGGACCACTCGCCTTGCAAAACTTCAGCAACTCTTCCACAAGCCATTCTTCCCCCTAAATGTCGGAACACCACTCTCTGCCGAGATTCCGGCGCCTGTGAAAACAACCAATCGTGTTGATGGGATAAGTAGAGAGGCGAGCTTGCCGGAGACAGGGAAAGCTACCTCATAGCGGTCCACTTGAGGCACTCCGAAAAAACCAATACTATCCTCCCGACGGAGAATTTGTCAAGGTGATCAAAAGCCCAGGGTGTGCGACAAATTTGTGGGTAACTGGGCTGGTTCTGGTGGAGCGGGCGCTCTGCGCACGCTGAAACGCGCGCGGGAGCGCGCGTTTCACCTTGCTGCGACTTCTAATGATCCCCTAACCCACAAATTTGTCGCACACCCAAAAAGCTCCATGTCCGCCGCCTAAGTGCTCCGTTTTATATTTGAGCGGCCAACCCAACCCAGGGCGTAGCGGATGCTCCCGTTGCATACTCAGACGCGCGAGAGGGCGTGCATTCCGACACCGACCTCACGCCTTGTGGATGGCTTGAGCCACGCGATTCGCGGAGCGTGTCGCCGCCTCCATGCCCCAACCCAGGTTGTCTGCATAAGCCCCAGCAAAATGAATCCTTCCATGAGATTCCATCACTTTAGGCCAGAACTTGGTTAGTTGACCAGGAAACGGAACGCGCTCGCAAGCTGAGGCCCAGGGATCCTTGGGCCAGGCGACAACACGAGCTTGTTCGATGTCCTCTAATTTGCCGGGATAGTACTTGCGAAAAGCGGAGAGTGCTTCGTCGGGCTCAGTGGCACCTGAAGCGGTTCCAGCCAGCAAACCGCGGCTGGTGGGTATTTCGTCAGCCATCCTCCAGACCGCACGCAATGACGGTTCCGGGAAGGAAATATTGGGACTGATATTTTCTCTTTCCCAAAAGCGGCTCCGAGATTGCAAAATGACACGCGTTTCTGAGTAATAGTTGGTGTTCTGGATGACATACTTTTTTTCTTCAGGCCAATCTGGCCATACTGGAATCTTTCGAAGCTGCACAAGAGAGATACAGCTAACCAAGTAATCAGCTTCACTCCTTTTGTTTTGCCCAAACTCCTTGTAGTAAACCGTCACTCCAGTATCTCCATGTTCAATCGTCGTGAGTGGAGTGCCTAAACGCACTCGATCCCCAAGCCGCGCGGCAAATGCGTCTGTCATTCTCTGGTTGCCCCCCTTGATTCTGTAAAGCTCGGGCGGAGAGAGTGGCACGCCTCGGAGTTTCAGTATGGCAGCATGCCAGAGACTCTCTAAGGCTGGGCTTGAACTGCCCAGAACGTCGATGGCAGCTGCAGATGCGCCGTCCTTCTTGAGCAGGTCCGTCAGACTGACAAGGTCCAAATGGTTGAGTCCCGCTTCAAACGGGCGGTACTCATCACGGAAGCTATCGAGATAGGGTGAGTAGTACAGCAAGGGAAACTCCCACCAGGCATGACGACTCAAGAAATCGACTTCCTTCTGACTAAACCCAAGCTCCTTCAGGATATTCCGATCAGCCAGCATCTTTTCCATGTAGAGCTTTCCGTCGATGAAACGGAGAATCTTTTCGCGGCGCGGATAATAGAGAAAGGGGAGGTCGAATTCCTTTACATATTGCCAGTAGCGATCGTAACCCGGTTTAGTGAAGTGCTCGGCGCCGGCGTCGATGTAGAAGTCATCCGCTAGCTGATCGCGATAGGTGTAAACGTGGCCTCCGGTGCGTCCAGCCGCTTCCAGAATCGTGACATCATGCCCAAGCTTCATCAGTTCATAGCCACAACAGAGGCCGCCGATCCCTGCTCCAGCAATGACGACCTTCTTGGGACGTTCAGCTTGGACACGCACAGGTAAGGTAAGACCGGCGGCGGCAGTAGCCGTCAGTTTGAGAGCTTCACGACGTGTAAGAGATGACATAATCCTCCATTTCCGTCAGGTTAGAACCTCCATTCACTTCTCCCCCGCGACTTTAGCATTGCTCAAAAGCATGTTCTTGGCTTCAACATAGTTGGCTTCGCCCGGAGAAAGCTTGATCGCCTCATCAATGTGCCGCAGCGCTTCGGGATATTTCCCCTGATGTCCATATGCCAAAGCGAGCCCATAGTAGATTTGTCCGTTCCCCGGGTCGCCCTGCAAAGCCTCGACAAAAGAGACAACCGCTTTGTCAAACTTCTGCTGTTCCAAGTACATCTTGCCTTCTTCAAAACTGACTGTACTCATGATTTCCTTTTCTTTTTTCGGGAATTCATCCGGCTCATAAACCAGCGCTTGACGAGCTATCTCCCGCGCTTTGTCTGCTTGATTGAGGCGAACTAATGAGAGCATGACATTCTGTCGCATGGGAATTTCCCAGGGAACCAGCTCCAACGCTGCCTGATACTTCTCCAAGGCTTTAGGATAATCCTGCGCCTCAAAAGCAACACGCCCTTCTTCCTCCATCTTTTGTAGCAATTCCTCCTTGGGAATGATCAAGCTCACTTCCACCCCTCGGTCACCTATCTCAACCACTTGAGACTTTGCCGTGATATATCCTTTCTTTTGAATGAAGACCTGATATTGGCCGGGGGCTGTGTTTTCAAAATGCACTTCGCCTTTTTTATCCTTTGG
>JBGOVH010000302.1:0-4522 GCA_041478005.1 Terriglobia bacterium
CCTACATTCAGCAAGGCATTCTTCGTTTTTCATCCTTGCTTTTAGCAGTGAGGGTGTTTGAAACGAGAGATGCCAGGCTAAGGACCAGCAAAAGGAAAGCCCACATACCTATCCACGAAGATCCGACAAACAAGCTGGTGAATCGCACGTTTCGTTGGTCGGTTGTCAAAATGACATCGAAGCGTCCGTTCTTAGCTCTTACCACTCCGTGCTCTTCTGTGTGATTCTATGGCTCGTTGCGGCTCGCCGATCTCGCGGCGTTTGTCTTGACCCCACTCTCGCCCGCATCTATGATGATCGCGCGCTTGCAAGAGGTTTCTGCCAGACTCATCCGACAGTAAACCTTCGCCGTCAGGAGGACTCATTTTGAAAAAGACAATGGCTCTAGTCGGGTTTGTGGTCGCCTTAGGAGTCTCCTGGAACTCGACCATTCGAGCAGCAGACAGACTGAAGGTGGGAGTGGCGGCGCTGCCAATCACGCCGTTCGGAGCCCACTCCGATTGGGATGGCGGAATCACGACATCCGGCGTTTGGGGTGAGAAGTTTACAGATGTGAACAAGAACGGGCGCTGGGATAAGGGTGAACCGTTCGAAGATGACCCCGCGAACACGGCCATCGACCCCAGCTCGAAAGGAAAATATGATGGTGTCTATCTGGCAGGCTTTGGTCAAAATCGCTTGGCCATCGGGAAACATGACGATCTTTGGGCGCGGGCCCTTGTTCTGGAATCTGGCTCTACGAGGCTTGCCATCGTTTCGATTGATTTGATCGGTTACTATTCCAAGGCCAATTACTACGGTCAAGCGGAAATTGAAAAACTGCTTGATCCGGGCTTGGGGGTACAGGAAATCCTCATCACCAGTACTCATAACCATGAGGCACCGGACAGCATCGGGCCTTGGGGAGCCAACCCGATCAGTGATGGCAAATATCCGCTCTACCTTCGTTTTGTGGACCGGCAAATCGCCAGAGCCATTACGCTGGCTGCAAAATCCGTCTTACCCGCCAGGATGAAACTTGGCCAGACCAATCCGCAGCTGTCGCCTTCCATTCGGGGGATGCAGGTAAGAAATGGCGGGCGACCGCCGAGATTCTTTGATGAAGAGCTTCGTGTGATGCAGTTTGCCGGAGTCTCGGGTGAGATGGCGGACAAGGTGATTGCGACGGTGGTTAACTGGAATGTCCATCCAGAGTCGATGGAGGCCGACAATGTGATTCTAACCTCTGACTTTCCACACTCCGTCCGTGAGAGCTTGGAGAAACGCTATGGCGGCAAGGTCATTTATATTACGGGTGACATCGGGGCTGTCGAGATTGTTGGAGACTCAGAAAACGAGAGAAACGAACGCGCTACATTCGATGGGAAGAAATTCCCACTGCGAAGGCAGGGAAAGCGTCTGCCGTTTACCTTTGAACGAACCAAAGCCATTGGGCGAGATATTGCCAGAGCCGCAGAGGAAGCATTGGCACGGGGCGAATGGAGCGAGGTTCGCGACATTGAACTAAGCAAGACGGACATGAGGGTTCCCATGGACAATGGTGGATATGCCTTTCTTTTTCAGCAAGGAGTCCTCGATGCTTTGCCGTTGTCCAGCCCAGACAAGCAAATTGACGTTCGAACTAAGATTTACGCGATCACGATGGGGGATGCGCAAATCTTGACGACCCCTGGTGAGTTGTTTCCTGAGGTTCTGTCTGGAGTGGAAAAATACAAGCGTCGTGATTGTCCGCAAGCAGACACAGGGCGCCCGTCTGAGGTGGCTGTCATTGAACACATGTCCGGCAAATACAAGTTTATCCTGGGACTGTGCCCGGACGAATTGGGTTATATCGTTCCTGGCTATGACTTTCGCCCGCCCACGGTCGATCTGTCTCAACTGTCGATTCAGCAGGCCGAAGATGCCTGCAAAGCCGCAGGCGTTCCCAGCCACTATCATGAAACGAACTCCGCTTCATCGCAACTTGCCCCTGTCTGGGCATGCGCCGCCGCAGCCTTGTTGGATGGACGCATGGCCGACGCAATCGCTTGCAGTCAGCAGGACTCAAGGCAAGAGGAGAGTGCAACAGATATGCCTGAACAACGGAAGTACAAAATAGAAAGAGTGGGACCCGCCAATGTCGTTCAACTCTATGCAGATGGTTTTGACCAACTGACATCAAAGGAGAAGATCTTCTCCTATTACATATATCAGGCCGCTTTGGCAGGGCGTGACATAGCCATCGATCAGCACCACCCGAATGCTCTAGAAGTGAGAGACTTCATGGAGGAGGTTTATCAATTCTCGTCGGGGATTCAGCCAGCCGTGCTAGAGAAGATCATCGCTTATCTCAAACTCTTTTGGATCAACAATGGCTTCTACGATTATTTGACCTCGAGGAAATCTGTGCTCGAGTGCAGTTTTGAGGAGTTGAAGCAAGCCTGTACCATTGCCATCCAAAACGGTGCCAATTTTAGGGGAAGTAATGAACCTTGGAAAAGAACTCTAGAAAAGCTAAAGCCGATCATTTTCGATCCAGATTTTGAGTCAGTCTTGACAAACAAATCGCCGGGGTCTGATTTCATTTCCCGTAGCGCCGTCAATTTTTATTCGCGCGGACTGACTCTAAAGGAAGTGGATGAATGGACCAAGGCCGGGCAGGAGAAGAATTCTCTAAACTCGCGTCTGGTACTCGAGAATGGCAAGATCGTGGAACAAGTCTGGAGGGCGGGCGGGACCATGAATCCACCGGGAATGTATGCTGATGACCTGAAGGCCGTAATCAGATTCCTGGAACTCGCAATCCCATATGCATCTTCTGAAATTCAGGCGGAGACGGTAAGAAAATTGGTCAGATACTTCAAGTCGGGCAGCCTGGAGGACTTTCGCCAGTTCAATATTCACTGGGTAAAGGATAACTCGAACGTGGATTTCATCATGGGGTTCATAGAAGTGTACCTCGATCCGCGCGGTCAGAAAGGACAATGGGAGTCTTCAATTTTTTACACAGATCCCCAGCAAACCAGGCTTATGCAAAACCTGGCAAGACTTGCTCGATATTTTGAAGATAGAGCGCCCTGGAGGGAGGAATACAAGAAGAGAATTGAACAGTCTCCATTGGCCAATGTGATCAATGTGACGGTGGGGACCGGGGGGACCGGTCCGATTTCCCCAATTGGCATTAATTTGCCTAATGAACAAGCCATTCGCCAGCAGTATGGGAGCAAGAGTGTTCTACTGCACAACATCGTGGAAGCGAACGAAAAGTCTCAGGGCCAAGTGTTGGTGAAAGAATTTGCCTGGGATGAGCAGGAGATTGAGAGACAAGAGAAGTATGGGAGCCGGGCAGATAACTTGCATACCGCCCTGCACGAGGTGATTGGCCACGGTTCCGGAAAAGTGAGTGACAGGCTGGGAGGAAAAGATCCTTCGACTTTTTTCCCTGGCTACTACAACACACTCGAGGAAACTCGCGCTGATCTGGTGGCGCTCTGGAATGCCTGGGATGTAAAATTAGTGGACACCGGTTGGGTACAAGACCGGCAAGAAGCTCGCCTGATCGGGCAAACGATGTTCGAACAGCGAGTGCGCGCCGGTTTGACCCAGCTGCGACGAATCGGAAAAAGCGATCAATTAGAACAGGACCACATGAAAAACCGGGCCTTGATTGTGAACTATCTGCTTCGCAACTCCAATGCCGTAAGAGTTGAAGTTCGAGAAGGAAAGACCTACTACCACATTTTTGATTTTGAAGGCGCTCGAAAAGCCGTTGGCGAGCTGCTCGCAGAAATTATGCGAATCAAAGCGGAGGGAGACTTAGCCGCTGCCAAGGCTCTGGTCGATACCTATGGACTTAAGGTGAATGTGAGCCTGCGCGACGAGGTACAGGAAAGAGCCAGAAAGCTCGACGTAGCCTCTTACATGGGATTGGTCATGCCCAAGCTGGAACCTGTCATGGATTCCCAGGGGAAGATCACCGGCGTGAAGGTCAGTTATCCGCAAGATCTGGCAAAGCAGATGTTGGAGTACTCGAAGTTCACTAGAGAAGAGAAGAAGAGAACGGTAGAATTAGAGTAGGCGCCCAGATACGGGGGCTATTCTGGGTATCTGGAGCCAACAGCACGAAATCATTTTCCATTTACCATTGTTTATTTGAGATTTTCCATTGTAGCCAAAAGGAGAGCAGCTCACATTTCTAAGGGATCCATCCATGCCACATTCGGTGGCCTGGACTTTGGACATTTTTCATTCCGCGCAGGGGATACATTTACCAGCCCAGGGTTGTGCGGCAACGCACTACCCTGGGAACCGATGGGTTTCATTCGGCCCATCCCTGAAGGGGATGAATACCCCCGGCGCCTGTTATCTATCCCCTTCAGGGAATGGCAGGCTCGTCTATTGCTGTCCCAGGGTAAGCGGCTTCGCCGCAACCCTGGGCTGATTTAGGAATCCCCTTTGGGGAAAGAACGCTTCGCTGCAATATTTCAAGAATTCCGGACGAAGCATCTATCGAGTTAACGTCTAGGATAAGCCCTTCGCCTTC
>JBGOVH010000136.1:0-6589 GCA_041478005.1 Terriglobia bacterium
AGTTGTCCGTTGTCAGTTGTCCGTTGTCAGTTGTCGGCCTCCAATACGACTGTTTCTATTTCTGATAGTTGCAACCAAAGAGATACTCTCAGTTTTCAAATCATCGCGACCCCCTCATGAAGGAGATATTCTCTCGAATTGACAATCGATTCTCTTTTGCGGGCAAAAGCCCCTCTCAGCTCGGCCTTACGCTGGTTGAACTGATCTTTACAGTAACCATCATCAGCATTCTGGCAACAGCGGCTCTTCCACTGGCCAAAGTTTCTATCAAACGTCAGAAAGAGGTGGAACTCAGACGGAGCCTGCGAGAGATGCGCGAAGCGATCGATCGCTATAAGGACGCGTCAGACCGGGGATTCATTGAGGTCAAGTTCGGATCGGATGGTTACCCCCCCGATCTGGAAACCCTGGTCAAAGGGGTGCCTCAGTTGAACGCAGTTGACAAGAAATTGCGATTTTTGCGCCGTGTCCCCAAAGAGCCTATGACAGGTTCAGCCACCTGGGGTCTAAGGTCCTCTCAGGATAGTGCTGATTCCACCAGCTACGGAGGGCAGAATGTCTACGATGTCTATTGCAAGAGCTCAGCAGATGCACTGGATGGAACAAAGTATTCGGAGTGGTAATCCATGGGGAATGACAATGAACGAAAATCTGCCAAGACTTCAGCAGCAGAGAGGCTTTACCCTCATTGAACTCATGGTGGTGCTCACCGTCATATCCATACTTGTCAGCATCGCGCTTCCTATTGGCAATGCGGCCATTGTGCGAGCCAAGGAATCCGTCCTCAAAAGCGATTTATACACGTTCAGAATTCTCATCGATCAATACACTGCAGATAAACTCAAGGCGCCCCAGTCCCTGGAGGACCTGGTCACCGCAGGATACCTGCGAGCACTCCCCAAAGATCCCATCACCAACTCGGCACAAACCTGGCAGGTCGTCATGGAAGAAGCTTCTCAATTCCCTGAGCAAACTGAGGTAGGGGTCTACGATGTGCATAGCGGTTCCAACGCAATCTCCACCGATGGCAGACCCTATAGTGAGTGGTGATTTCTCGCCCTGCGTGCATCGAAGCGAATCGAAGCGGAACCCCGGGGGGCACGATCCTGAAGAATCTCTTCTCCCTCGCCCCCATCGCCATCTTCCTCAGCTGAGGGGGGGGACTTATGTTGCTCCACCTCCGCTGCGGTCTTCACGTCTCCAACGCCTTCAAGACCACCAAGGTAAAATCGTCTTGTGGGGTTCTGTTGGCTGCGAACTCCAGTACCTTCTCCTTCACAAGAAGTGTGATTGCCCTTGCGCTCAGGTGACGGCTGGCTGTCACGAGATCGCGTAATCGCTCGACGCCGAACTCCTCCTCTCCCTCATCGTAGATTTCGGTGACACCATCCGTGTACAGGAGCAAAATGTCGTTCGGCATGATGTTGACAAAATTCTCCCAGTAGACAGCATCGGAGAAAGCTCCCAGAATCAGTCCTCCGGTTTCCAATTTCATGCAGCTTCCGTCACTATGTATAAGTAACACAGGGTTGTGTCCGGCGTTGCAATATGTCAAAACCCGCCTTTTTTCATCCAGCACCCCATAAAAGGCAGTAACAAATTGATGAGCGTCAGTGCTTTCCCAAAGCAGTTGGTTGACCTTGGCCATGATGGTTCTGATGGAATAGTTATTTCGAATCTCAGCCAAGAGGCTGGCGCGAAAGCTGGCCATAATGAGCGAGGAAGGAATCCCCTTGCCCGAGACGTCGCCGATGACCAGCCCCCATTGACCATCGACTATCTTAATGAAGTCGTAATAGTCTCCACTGACCAGCCTTGAAGGCAGATTCAGGCCTGCCACCTCGTACCCTTCCAATGGAGGTTCCTTTCGTGGGAGAAAACTCAATTGAATTCCACGAGCGATCGAAAGTTCCTGTTCCAATTTCTTTTTTTCCATCAGTGCCTGATGCAATTGCGCTTTTTCAATCGACAACGCAACCTGATGGGTAAACTTTTCAAGTAGAATAAGATTCTGCTCTGTGTAAACATCCGGCTCATCACTGACCAGTGTAAAAACACCGATCATGCGGTAATTGCTCAGGATTGGGGCTGCCATGGCGGATCGAGCCGTAGCCTTGGCATTAGTGAATGCTTTGTGCTGGTCAACTCCGGGCAGAATGGCGGCACGCCCCTTTTCGTTGACGATCTCACGAGCAGCGCGACCCAAATTAGTAATGTCTGCCTCATCAACATTGAGGTCGTAGCCATAAACCACCATTCGTTGGATTTCCGGAGAGCTTCGACTCATGAGGTAGATCCCAGCGGCATCATACGGCAGCAAAGAACGCATGGCCTCAATGATGAGATCCAGTAATTCATCCAGATCCAGGGAGGCGCTAATGCGCTTGCTGACCTCGGTCAGCTTCTCTTCTTCTAAACTGATTCGATCGGTCTGTTGGTGAAGGCGGAAGTAATTGAGCCCCACTGCAAACTGAGAAGACAGGGAAGACAGATATTGGAGGTCGGGATCAGTGGGTCTGCCGGCTTCCTCTAGAAAGAAGACCTCAATAACTCCCAGAAGATCATCTCGACGTATCAAAGGAGCAGCCAATAGATTTTGGAAGCGGATTCCAAAAGATTCGTAGATAGTTTGTGAGGCTGAGAACGGTCGCAAGTCAAAAACGCGCAATGGGGTTTTGGTGGCTCCAACATGGCCTGCCAATCCTTCCCCCAGCTTGAGCTTAAAGTCGGTGGATTCGGCTTTGGGACTAGGCGCATGATAAATCAACTCATCACGGTAGGGATCATAGAGTGACACAAGCGAGGATGCGCTATTGAATTCTTCGTGAACCATTCGATAGATATTTTGCAAAAGGGTTGGCAAGTCAGGCGCCGACTGCAATTCCTGCAAGATCTTCATAAGCACAACCTGTTTGACTTTGTTTGGAACCGTGCGGAAAGGAGGTAATTCTGTAGACGCAAGCTGGGAATTCGACATAGTCATTTCTAACGACAGTTTAGAAAACAAAGTGTCAAGCAATTATCAGATTTTAATCAAGGGGTGGAAGCGTGTGGTACCGGGTCTTGTCTTCAATGCCCGCCAGGTTGAAGGATCGCCGCCGCTCCGCACACTTGTTGCATGCCCCACAGTGATCCATTCCTGCAGGGCTGATGCATGAAAAGCTCAAATGGAGTGGAAAATGTTGGCCCAGTTTGATGACTTCATGTTTGGAAAGTTGAGAAAATGGAGTCATGATCATTAGTTGATAGTTAAGCGCCAAACTGGCCATTTCTCGAAACTTGTCAAAAAACTCTGGTGTACTGTCGGGGAAAGGATTGCCTTTCAGCGGACCAAGAGCAATTGCAGGAATCTGGTTCAGCGCGCAAAAGATTGAGGCCTTTGCGAGCAGCAAGAGATTTCTTCCAGGCAGGTAGACCTCGTGGTCATCTGAGCGATGATCGGGAGTGTGGTCACCCGTGGTGCTCCAATGAGAGTTGTATACGTCCTTCACCGGGAGCTCAATCTCCTTGACTGGATGTATGTTCCGGGGATTCAGCATCGTTATGAATTGACGAGCCCAGTGTAATTCGGCTTCTTCCCAAACCAGGTCCTTTCGGACATAAAGCGGGTAAACCTCGTCAAACCGTTCGGCCAAGGTCGCCATCAAAACGCAACTGTCCAAACCTCCGCTCAGCATAACGCAAACTTTACCATTGGCCAGTGGTTCTCTGTTATTAGTCATCATGCCAGATGAGCAATTCCCCTCAAAAACAACTAATTCTATCGCTGCTGACGAAGAATGGCAAAGGGGTTTCATGCCTCGGACGCAAGTCGTTAGTTAAGTGGGGAATCGCATGTCATGGGAAGCTCACGATGAATGCGCTTTCTGCATTCATCGTGAGCTTCCCATGGCCGGTACAACTGTTTGCGACAAACGCAACCCATGCGTTTGTCGTGGCTACTTCCTACGTGAAAAACAAATTTGGCTATGATGATTCATTGGATGCATTTGGTATCCATGGCATAGGTGGAACCGTAGGCGCACTCTTGACGGGGGTGTTTGCCTCTGTGGCCATTAACTCTGCTGCAGCGGACGGTTTATTACGGGGCAACCCCAAGCAACTCTTGAATCAGCTTGTCGCCGTAATAGCGACCTGGGTTTTCTCCGCCGTGATGTCGCTAATCATCGTTAAAGTGGTCGACCTAGTCGTGGGCCTGCGTGTGGACGCAGACGATGAGATTCTTGGCCTGGATAGCACGCAGCACGGTGAAAGCGGATACAACCTGGAGGCTTAAAGCAATTGCGGATGGGGAATCCGCAATATGAAGCTTAAAGGTGCTTGGCGAAGACGAGTCCTTCCATCAGCTTTGGATGGAAGTGAGTCGACTTCTGTGAAAGGATATCACCGGCTTCAACGACCTTTTTGACTTGTTCAACCGGTGTCGGGTTAAGCAGGAAAGCACATTGATAGTGTTTTTCGTCCGTCATGCGAACTGCGTCGATATGCTGACTGACGTACTCAAGGTTGGTCTGTTCCGCCAGCTGTTGATCGCCGACCCCTAATAGCCGGCCTAAGATCACCACCTGCAAAACAGAAACGTCTAGCTGACGCCACGTTGTACTCTTATCAATAGGCCATTCAATCTTTTCTGCAGTTCCAGCTTTCAACTTGGTCAGGACGAATTTTTTCAAGGAAGGCAGATAAACTACGAACGCATTATGCCCCGCGTTTTGTTGCTTCTTTGATCTCTGCATCAAGAATTCCAAGATCGAAAACTTATCACCTCCATTAAATGGGTATTCTTCACTGACAAAGAGTTCGCCCATTCGCGTTAATAGTTCGGCAGGATTGAACTCCCTAAGACTATGGACCAGCCGATGAATCGGAAAAACTGTAATCCCAGCTGACTCCAGGCGTACGAAGCTCATTAGCTTGTAACCGTAAAGCGCCCATCGATGATCTTCCACAATCTTCGGGGCAGTTTCCTGGCGAAATGCCAAAGCCACTTCGTAACGATGATGTCCATCAGCAATAATGACGGTTTTGTCCCGCATTAGTTCCATGATCCGCTCAATGCTCTCGGTGTTTACTATTCTCCAAAGTTGGTTGACCTCTCCGTTTAAGTCCAGAGCTGACTTTTCAGGCGAGGTCACGGTAACGGAGTCCAGCAGTTTTTCAAGCATGCCGACTGGGTCTGAATAAAGCATGAACACCAGTCCAGTATCGGCCAGAGTGGCCCGCAGTAAATTCAACCGATCCTGTTTCGGTTTGGAGAGCGTGCGCTCATGGGGTAGAACTATTTTCTGAGAATATTCTGTGACTTCACCTAAGGCGATGAATCCCTTGCGCGACTTGGAAACTCCTTCAACTTCATAATTTTGGAAGTACGGGTAGAGGGCAGGTTGAGGGTCCCTTAAGAATACTCCTTCCTTGACCCACTGATCGAGCAAAGTCTTCGATCGTGTGTAGCGGTTATTTTCCGCTGTATCCGATGAGGTCTCCTTATTCATAATCAGACGAGCTAGGTTATAAGGGTGACGCTCATAGAGTAGATCGTCCAACCCAGCCGTAAATTGATCATAGGGAGGAGAAATGACGTCATCGAGCTTGCCGATCTTAGCTGGGTTGTAGCCATAACCTTGAAACGGCAGAATGTTCATTAGGATAATTGCTCTCCCCTCTGAAAATGACGTTCCCCCTCCTTGCACAACGAGGGAAGGTGTGAAGAAATGCGCCGGGTCAGGGGACCCGGCCTACAAAGCATCCGCAAGAGCTTTAGAATCATTGTAGGCCGCGTGCCCTCACGCGGCGTCCCCCCGCTTCCAAGCACCACCCCCTGAAGTCCCCCCTTGTCGAAGGGGGGACGATTATTTTCATCCGTCGTGGCGCTGCACAGCGGCATGAGCGACTCCTGTGAAAATCGTGCTCGTACTCGGCAGTTGAAAAAACCGAGGACGATGACGAGAACGAACACAATCATCTTATATTTTCATCTCCGGATGGCGCCGCCTGAAGGTGTGAAAAAATTCCGCCGAGTCGGGGGACCCGGCCTACAACACGGTGACAAGCCCATTGGAATCATTGTAGGCCGCGTGCCCTCACGCGGCGTTTTCCAATTTTTTCACACCTTCCCTCTTCAAAGGGGAATATCTCATCCACTGTGGCGCTCTCAAACGGAGCATGGGTAACTCTCATAAGATGTATTTCAACTGCGGTCGGGAGAGTAGCCAAACTCTCTCCGGATGTCAATTCAAGCCAGAACTCATGTCAACCCAAAGTAGGAATGTCCGGTTGTTCAAGGGCGCAACTCATTCTTGCGGTTGACGCCTCCTTTTGATGGCACATGGAGTACCCCCAAGCCTCAAAGACTCCTAATAACAAGCATTTCCGGTTTGGCCTGGCAGTTGCCAATGGACAAGCAAAAGGCGAGATGCCTTTGATTGCCGAGATTTCATTGGAGGCTGCTATGAAAAAGATTTTGATCGTTCCGCTGATGCTTTTCTTGTTTCGCATTCTCCCATCTTATTCCCAGACCTTAGAGTCTGAACCGAAATATGCTTACGGATATGCCTTTGTGACTCCCGGTGTATACATCGGAGATGGCGTC
>JBGOVH010000020.1:0-12371 GCA_041478005.1 Terriglobia bacterium
AATTTGTAAGCTGACTTCTTAGGGGCATCACTAGAAGTCACAGCAAGGTGGAACGCGCGATCCTGCGCGAGTTTCTGGAGTTTGGACATTTCATAAGGGTAGGGCGGCGCGCTCGCTGGGCGCGCCGTGGACGGCCCAGCGGGCCGTCCCTACCAGGGAAACCTCACGTTTTGTTGTCGGTGATAACCCTCAACGAAGCAGTGGGTTTGACGCGGGTTCTGGTCGCCGTCCGGAGTCCGGGTCGCACATTCAAAATGGCCAAACTTCAGGAACGCGCGCAGAGCCGCCCGCTCCACCAGAACCGGCCCAGTTACACCCGGTGGACAGAATACTGTAGAGCATGGTTTATATTTATATTATATTTATGAAGTATGGTACCTCGTCTGCTCAAGTTAGAAGACTCACTGCAGGCCACGCAATCGGCCTTTCTGTTTGGCCCGCGAGGGGTCGGGAAAACCTTTCTGACCGAAAGATTTGTTGCGCAACAATCACGAGGCCGGTCCATTAACCTTCTTCACCTTGATACCTACCGTCGCTATCTCACTAATCCTGATATGAGCGGGGAAAGCCTCCGAAGAAGGAACAGGTCATCTCACGGAAATCAATCCCCAAATTAGAAAAATTCACAACTCATGAAATGGTTTTGCTAAGATGAGACTCTCTCGGGTTCAGCAGCTTGGGATTTGTCTTATTGCAACGCTGCTGCTGGCTTATTGCTTTTTGCGGTATTTCTTATTGTCTCGATGAATACTCTCTTGATTGCTGTGGTCGGACCGACGGGAAGCGGAAAATCCAGATTGGCTCTGGAACTGGCTCGAACATTTTCCGGAGAGATCTTGAATTGCGACTCTGTGCAGGTCTACAAATACCTGAACATTGGCACGGCAAAGTTGTCAAAGGAAGAGCAGCTGGGAGTCCCGCATCACTTGATGGACTTTCTCGAACCTGATCAGCTTTTTACTGCTGGCGAGTATGTGACTCTGGGCAGAAAGGTGCTTTGTGAAGTTCAGCAGCGGCGCCGGATTCCTGTGGTGGCTGGCGGAACCGGTCTTTACCTGCGAGCCTTGCTGGACGGCTTGTTTGAGGGCCCCAAGCGCTCCGAGTCTTTCCGAGTAAGGCTGAATGAATTGGCTGCCAGAAAAGGCGTTTCCTACCTGCACAAACTCCTGAAACGGGTGGACGCGGTCTCTGCTCGGCAGATTGCATCAAGGGACAAGCCCAAAATCATTCGAGCGTTGGAGGTTTTCTTTCTCACCTCCAAACCGCTCTCATCGCATTTCCAGGGGGGCAGGGACGCTTTGCAGGGATTTGAGATTTTGAAGATAGGCCTAAATCCACCACGCACAGCGCTCTATCAGGCTATTGATCGCCGAGTTGAGAGGATGTTTGCCGATGGGCTTGTACACGAAGTTCGAACTGTTCTTGCTCGAGGGTTTGGCGAGGAGCTCAAGCCGTTGCAATCTCTTGGCTACGCCCAGGTCATCCGTCATCTGCGTGGTGAAATCCATTTGACTGAAGCAGTTTCTTTGGCTCAAAACGAAACGCGCCGTTATGCTAAACGCCAGCTCACCTGGTTTAGAAAAGAGAAGAACGTCGCCTGGTATGAGGGTTTTGGCTCGGATCCGTTGATTCAGTCATCCGTGATGGATCGCGTGGCAAGCTTCATGGGCAGGCAGGATGCCAGGACATCAATCTCTGTCGTCATGAGAACATAACCCTGCTTGGATAAGGGTTCGGCGGTAGGGCGTTAGTTTCGGAGGGAAGTTTTGGCAGCCACGATGAGCGCAGCGATCCGTAGTTTTTTCACGGTGGAACAGAATGCACACGCCTCGCAGAAAGCGCTCAGCGTGGCTTCCCACACGGGCTTCCTCCCCGCAACTAACGCATTACGTTCGGCGCACTTCTCGTCTATGCTTTGAATTTAAGGATCCGTTAAGTTCTGCAGCCCTTGGTCCTGGCTGTGAAAAGCTTTTCAAATGGGGCCGTTTTACCTTTGCGATAATCGTCTACTTTTAGGAGAACATCCATGGAAAAACAAGTTCAAAATATTCAAGACGTTTTTCTCAACAACGCTCGCAAGGATAAGACTTTGACTACCATTTATCTGTTGAGTGGAGTGAAGCTCACCGGAAGGATCAAAAGCTTCGACAAATACTCCGTGATCCTTGAATCGAATAACCAAGATCAACTCATTTTCAAGCATGCCATCTCCACAGTTGCTGCCGGGAGATCCATAAGCGTCGCAGCGAATGCAGTCGCAGCGTCCTCTTCAGAAACCACGAGTTAAGATGGAATTGAAAAACCCAAACAAAGAAAAAGTTCTGCTGGTTGGGTGTGGACTAAAGACTCAATCGAAAATCCCCACTTCTGGGCATCTTCAGTTGAGTGTGGAAGAGTCTCTAGACGAATTAGCCGCTCTGACTGTTTCGGCGGGCGGAGAGGTCATGGGTCGCCTGGTTCAAGAGCGTGAGCAATTCGATCCCGCTACTTTGATTGGGAGCGGAAAATTAAAGGAACTTGAAAACGCGCAACACCAACTGGGACTGGATGTTGTTGTGTTCGATGAAAATTTGACCCCGGCCCAGCAGAGAAATATTGAGAGGAAGATCCCGTGCAAAGTGATCGACCGTACTCAGCTTATTCTGGACATCTTTGCTCGCCGCGCCAGGACGCGGGAAGGAAAGCTTCAAGTTGAATTAGCTCAGCTGAACTACCTCTTGCCAAGGCTGGCAGGTCGAGGAGTAGAGATGTCACGTCTGGGCGGCGGCATAGGGACCCGAGGTCCAGGTGAGACTAAGCTGGAAACTGACCAGCGCAAAATTCATAAACGAATTCACAAAATCAAAGAAGATCTAGAGCACGTGCGTTCTCACCGAGGTCTTCATCGGTCCTTTAGAAACTCCATACCGGTGCCTACTATCTCCTTGGTGGGGTATACCAACGCAGGCAAATCCACGCTCTTCAATACCCTCACTCAAGCCAGTACTTTTGCCTCAGATCAGCTGTTCGCAACCCTGGATCCCTTACTTCGCAGAATCAAGTTACCTTCGAATCGCGAGGTGGTTCTTTCTGACACGGTGGGATTCATTAACAAGCTTCCGCCCACGCTCGTGTCGGCATTTAGAGCCACTCTTGAAGAAATTGGCCAGGCGGATTTGCTCGTTCACGTTATCGATCTATCGAGCCCGCATTGGCAGCAACAACAGGAATCCGTCCTGAACGTATTGGAAGGTCTCAAATTCACAGCAAAGCCTATTCTTGAGGTATATAACAAGATCGACCGTTGCAAACAGCCGTCGCCGATTGCATCAAGCAGGCAGAGTGTCGTAATTTCGGCCACGGACAGAATCGGGATTCCAAATCTGCTTCAAAAGATGGATGAACTCTTGACCGTGGATCCACTTATTAAGGCTGCGTTTCTCTTCAGTCAGAAAGATGGCGATCTCCTCTCCCGGCTTTATGATAGCGGCCGATTAATCCAGCGATCCTACATCGGGGACCGAGTTTATGTCGAAGTGGAAGCACCTCGCTCTATCGTTGAAAGATTGAAAGACTTTCGGACGGAGGAGCAGCAACCCTCGAAAGGATCCCGCCTGGAAGTCCCCTAAAATCGCATCTTAAATTTCCTTCTTCACAGCCTGTGGGGTTATTCACAAAATCTGTGGAAAACTTTGTGAAAAATTCCATCCTAATCCGTATAAAGGCCGGCCGCTGGCCCTATCCAGCAGATTGCACCCAAAATGATCAATTCTTTAAGTTGCTAATAATGCAATACTTATTTGTAACCTTTTTAGATCTGGTTATTTAGCAAGCAAAGAAAATTTTTCTTGAATGGGGGGAACTAGTTTTCAACAGGTTGGAACTAAACTTGTGTGGTCAAAATTGGAACAAATAATGAACTCATTAGTAAGCTCAACCATACGAGGCTAAAGATTCTTCTTCAGCCATTCGTTGGCTGCTTCATACTGCAGAAACTGTTTTTCTTCCTCCTTAAATTGTCGCGAATGCCGGTTTTTTAGATCAAAGTTTGACGAGGTGGCAAACTTGGCATGAAGCATTTCATGGAAGAGGATATAGGACACAACCATCTCTGGAACTTTGGGCTCGTCGAAAAATCGGCTCACAATGATGCAACCGTGAGAAGGATCAAAGTGACCCAGGATTCTAAGGCTCTTCCGCAGACTCCAGCCCAAGCTGACACCCTGGATTCGACCTTCGAAGTATTGCGCATTCAATCTATCAAACAGTTGAGTTAGGTCATAGTGCCGGCCCTTCGGCCTTGAGTAAAGCTTCCGACCGCGTTGGCCTCTGGTTAAGACAGATCTTTCCTTCATATCAACCGAATTGACGTATTCCCGGTACTTGACGTCGACGGTTCGGGGAATCTTGCGGCGAAACAGTTTGGAGAGAAGAATAATCGATAAGGCCTCAATGATTTCTCGGGGTGCCTGTTGAAACAGATCACTCAGCCTGACAAAGAGGCGGCCTTGTTTGAAACGGATCGTATGGTTGATGCCAACAAACGGATAGAATTGAACATGAATCGAGGGACAAGGCGAGCTGACCCTCAAATCTTTTGCAGACTCAATAAATACTTGCTGAATCTCCTGCTGGGTGAGTGTCTCTGCTTCTTCAAACAGCTTGAGCTGGGTCATGGATCAGTTTCGGGCAGCCTTGGCTTTTTTTGCTTCTTTCAAGAGCCTGATTTGCTCATTTGCTTTATCAAGGGATGTCTTCACATCTTGTGATAATTCGTGTATTGACTCAGAAATATCGTTAACGAGCTCCCTTTCAGATTTGTCTAACTTGCCCTCGATCTCAGTCAACCAATGCACGTGATCCGAAAGAGACTCATCCAACTTGCTTAGGGACTTTAGGTATGCTTTTGGTTCCACATGAAAACTAGAAAAGTTTTCGATATTGGAACTGACTTCTTCCAAGCATTGCTGGTACTCATTCATGAGATCTGTGAAATTTTTCTCTGGCAGCGTCTCAGCTGACTTTTTCGTTTTGGCTTGGGCCTTTTCCACTTTCTCAGAATTGGTGGAACTTCGCTTCGTTGGAGGTTTTGTTTCAGTTGATTTGTCTTTTGTCCTGCCGGGAGTCTTTAACGCACGAACTCTCTCCAGACGAAGATTTAAGAACTCGTCCAACAATTTGATACGTTCGGCCGGTTCCTGGGCTTCACGGAGCTCTTCGATTTCATTCTCTGCAAGATACTCATCTTTCTTAGAAGCGTCCAAGCTTCCAGTTGCAATCATGAACAGGTACGGAAAAAGAAAAAAACCATACGTGAAGAAACGATATCTGAATGTCATAATCAACAATTGACTCATCTGAACGAATGACCCTTGTTATCACGAGTTGTCCGCTGCATGGACAGACGCTCAGGGGTCAAAGTCCTTTCCAGAATCGGAATGCTTCTTCCTTTCCTTGTCACGACCTGTGTTCTCCTCACCGAAGATTTCCTTGAACATCTCTTGCTGTGCAGACTCGGCGGTCGCAATGACTTGGCTGATGTCGTCCACTCGGTCAAAAGAATAATGGGACTTCAAATCGGCTAATATTCTCAACTGTCTACGCAAAGACAGCTCAAACTCCTTAAAGCCAGAGGGATCCTTCTGGGCATTGCGATGTGAGGTTTTCAGCGTTTCCAGCGCATGGGTGATCACTCCCGAGTATTGTTTCAAGTGCTTGTCCGCCTCACTGAAGGCTTCCTTCTTTATCCACTGTGCCGCCGACTGGAGATCGATATCGGACATCTTAATCAGAATTTTGACTTTTCCTACGGGATTATTCTCTCTCGTCAGTTTATCCTGAAATCTTGAATACTCACTTGGCGGCTTGTCAGCATATAGACAGGTGAACGATATCAGGACGAAAGCGATCCAAACCGGCTGGAAGAATCGAAGAAGGTAACGCATGAATCTCTACTTACTTGTCTTGCCATGAGGGGTACGCATCGATTATTTCCCCACGCTCAGGTTATCGCTTTTTTATTTTTTTTTCCAACACCTTCATCCGCTCTTTTGCCTGAAACGTCTGTTTGTCGCTCTTCCCCTGATCCAATTCGAGGAATCTTTGATAATATGACAAGGCATTCGCGGCATCATTCAGCTTGTCGTACGCAATTCCGAGATAAAAATACGTCCCGGGAATTTCCGGCCTTAACTGTCTGAATCGCAGAAAAGCTCCAATGGCCTCAGGATATTTCTCTTGGAGCATGAAAACCGAACCCAGGTTACTGTAGCACTCGACAAGATCCGGTTTGAGTTGCAAGGCTCGCAAGAAGGATTGCTCCGCTGCCATATATTCCTTTTGGTGGAGTTGGAGAGTCCCTAAGTTGAAATGGATCTTTGGATCTGAGGAAGTCTTGGACAACTCCTGGATGAGCTGAATGGCTTCTGCAGTGCGCCCGAGTTGTTGATACGCTTCCGCCAATTGCATTAAGAGGGACTGCCGTCGATCTCTTTCGGGCTGGTGTTTCATGGCGAGTTCGTAGGATTTGATTGCCGCTTTCAGGTCTCCTTTTTGATACAGGATTCTTGCCATGAGCTCTTGAACTTCAGGATCCTCGGGGTGGCCGTCTGCAAAGGGTTTCAAGAATGCAACAGACTTGTCTGTTTGCCCAGTCTCGAAGTAAAGTTGTGCCAATTCGAGATCCAATGGAGAGAATTCGCCCTTGGCCTCATTCGTGGACCGTTTTAGTTGTCTGGCTGCCAGCAGCTGTTTCTCAGACTCGTTCCATTTCTTATCTTTGAAGTAAATGGCTCCAAGAGAAGCATGAACATCGGCTTTTTCGAGATCCTCCTGGGCTAAGGGCAAGGCTTCCAAGTAACTGGACTCCGCTTCTAAGGGCCGTCCCAGAGATTCGAGCATTTTTGCCGCAAGATAGTAAGACTGAAAGCTTTTTTTGAGACTCTGGGCCTTTCTGAAGTGAATGACCGCGTTGCTGAAATCCTGCTGGGAAAACAACAGCATCCCCCAATTGATTTCGGCTTCCCAGAGCTGAGGATTGATTTTCAAAGCTGCCTCGTAAGATTGAGCCGCATCTGCGGGGAAACCCGCTTGAGCTTGGGCTAAGGCCATTCCAAAATAAGCGGCCTCATTCTCAGGGTGGTCTGCCAGAGACAACTTGTACTCTCCAATGGATTCTAAAAACTTCCCCTCTTTGAGAAGCTTTTCTGCGGCCTCGAAATGAGAAAGCCGTTCTGACTTGGACCCTGTTTGTGTCTCTGCCGTTGAGGACTTCGCAGCCGTTTTTTTCTGCGCCTGTCCATTCAAGAGGACACAGGGTTGGATGACCGCGATAAGAAGAAAAATTTCCACAGTCTTCTTTGATAGAAACATTCATGTCCTCAATAATCGTGCTCTTGCTCGTACTCATGCTCACGCCCATCAGAGTTGAGATTAAGCATGTTGAACAAAAGCAAGAGCACGATCATGAGTCGAGAAAAACCTGATTGAGATGGCAATTCCTCAGCTGGGGAGGGGTGCTTTTCCACAAGGTTATTTCCGAACAAGGCCTTAGTCCGCTAATTGGCCGACAGCACTTTTCGCAGGTATCTCCCCGTATAGCTCTCCCTCACTTTGACCACCTCTGCAGGAGGACCAACCGTGACCACGGTCCCTCCTTTGTGTCCCCCCTCAGGACCCAAATCGATGATCCAATCAGCTGTTTTGATTACATCCAGATTGTGTTCGATGACCAACAAACTCGCTCCCGTTTGCAGCAGTTTGCGGAAAGCCACGAGCAGTTTCTGAATGTCATCGAAATGCAGTCCAGTGGTAGGCTCATCAAAAATGTAAAGAGTCCTCTGTTTGACCTGTCGAGACAAATAGGCGGCCAGTTTGATTCGTTGGGCTTCTCCTCCAGAAAGCGTGGAAGCGGACTGGCCCAGCCGCAAGTACCCCAGCCCCACTTCCTGGAGAACCTTAAGCTTGTTAGTAATTCGGGGGACCGAGGAAAAGAAAGTGATCGCCTCTCGCACCGTCATCTGCAAAACTTCGAAAATGTTTTTGCCTTTGTAGCGGATCTCCAGAATAGCCGGCTTAAAGCGCGCACCCTTGCATTCTTCACAGATCAATTCCACGTCAGCCAAGAACTGCATCTCAACTGTGACCGTGCCTCCTCCTTCGCAGGTCTCACAGCGTCCTCCAGGGATGTTGAAAGAAAAATGCCCGGCTCCAAATGAACGGTTTCGGGCCTCACGTGTGGAAGCGAAAAGATCCCGGATAGCGTCAAAGGTTTTGGTGTAGGTTACAGGATTAGAACGCGGTGTTCTGCCGATGGGTGATTGATCGACCAGAAGAACATCCGAAATCCATTGATCACCTTCAAGGCGGTCGAAATTCTCTCTTTCCGGCATTTCACCGCGGCTAGCCTTAAGTGCAGCGTAAATCACGTCATGCACGAGTGTGGACTTCCCGGATCCTGAGACTCCAGTAATGCATGTCATCAAGCCGAGAGGAATGGCGATATCCACTTTTTTAAGATTATGTTCCCGAGCGCCATAGATCTTCAGCCATTGGCCATTAGGAACCGTATGCGCTTTAGGCAACGGGATTTTCAATTCTTCCTTGAGGTACTTTCCTGTGAGAGAGGATCCACAGGCGAGCAAATCGTCGTAGGATCCCGAAAAGACCACTTGTCCTCCTTGCTCCCCTGCCCCTGGACCCAAGTCAATGATTCTGTCGGCCGCCCTCATCATTTCCGGCTCATGCTCCACAACGAGCACTGTATTCCCCATGTCCCGGAGGCTCTTGAGGATTTCGATCAGCCGGGCATTATCCCTCGGGTGAAGACCGATTGAAGGCTCGTCCAGTACATATAGAGCCCCTACCAAAGAGGAACCCAGAGATGTCGCCAGCTGGATCCGTTGGGCCTCCCCGCCGGACAGAGTGGAGGCCAGACGGTCCAGAGTCAGATAGTCCAATCCCACGTTGAACAGGAATTTGATGCGAGTTCGAATCTCTTCCAAGACTCTTTCGGCCACTGAAAGCTCAAATGGCGAAACCGTAAGCTCCCGGAAAAAAAGGTATGCCTCTTCCACCGTCATTGCTGTGATCTCGGTTATATTTTTCTCTGCAATCCTGATCGCTAAAGCTTCCCGCCGGAGCCTTAAACCCTGGCATTCCGGGCATTGGGTATATCCCCGATAGCGGCTCAGAAAAACCCGTATATACAATTTGTATTTCTTCGTCTCAAGATGTTCGAAGAAACGCTTGATTCCAATAAACTTTTTATCACCGGTATAGATAAGATCCTTGTGCTCAGTTGAAAGACAGCGGTAAGGGATATCGAGTGGAATGCCATTCTCCTTGGCAAACCGCTTGAACTCCCCCATCAAAGCCCGATACCTGGGTTTTGTCCAAGGTTCAATAGCGCCTTGCTGAATACTCTTTTCTTTGTCAGGGACTACTAATTTCATGTCAAAGTCGAGGGTGTTCCCAAAACCCTGGCAACGCCCACAAGCCCCGAAAGGATTGTTGAAAGAGAACAATCGTGGTTCAGGCTCTTCAAAAGTGATGCCACATTCCCGGCATTCAAACTTCTCACTAAAGGAAAATCGATCCCCTACCTGGAGGTTCTCCTTGATTCTCTTGTAAAAGGGGACAGCCTTAAATCTCGTGGGTGCCTCTTCGGGCTCCTTTTCTTCAGGAAGACCGACAATTTCAGCCAGAGCACGCCCCTCCCCTTCATGGTAGCAAGCTTCAATGGAATCCATGAGCCTTTGACGGATATCTGGACGAATAATGACGCGATCCACCAGAACGAAGAGCTCTTGAGAGAAGTCCAGATTCAGTAGTGATTCAGGAGTCGAGATTTCGTAAATTTGATGGTTTTGGTAGAGGCGGTTAAAGCCTTGTTTGCGCAAATCGAACAGGACACTTTTGATGATCTCCTGCTCCTGATTTTGAATTCTCTTTTTTGGTTTCTCCCGAGCCGTGGCACTCCTGAGTTCCTGATACTTGCGATAAGTTGAAAATGGAAAGAGCACGTAAATGCGAGTAGACTCAGGGAGGGAGAGTAAGACTTGGATGACCTCATCCAGAACGTCTTTTCTTATTTCGCGCTGGCATTTCCAACAATAAGTGCGGCCAATCCTGGCGTAGAGTAATCTCAGATAGTCATAAATCTCAGTAACCGTACCGACAGTGGACCTGGGGTTGCGCACGGAATTCTTTTGTCTAATGGCGACGGCCGGCGAAATTCCAATAATCTCATCAACATCCGGTTTTTCAATTCTCTCCAAGAATTGTCTGGCATAGGCAGAAAGCGATTCGATGTAACGACGTTGTCCCTCGGCATAAATAGTATCAAACGCCAAACTGGATTTTCCGGAGCCGCTGACACCCGTAACTACAGTTAGACTGTTGTAGGGGATCTCACAACTCACGTTTTTTAGGTTATGAACCCTAGCGCCATTTACGATAAGACTTTCGTTGTTCATTCAGTCCTTTGCCGGTTACCCTCCCATAGTAGAGGTCCTGCTTCAATTGAGAACTAAAAATTATAAGAAAGAAATAGAATCCTTGTCAAAGTTAGCTTGGGCCCTGCCCGCAATGCGAGTTACGGAGGGAAAGAACGCGCTGCCGAGTGTGGGTGCTGACACCCGCGCGATGTGGAGCGGGCACTCCTGCTCACGGCTAGAATGCTCTAAGGGGGCAGATTCTACCCCCAGTAACTAACGCATTCCGGCCCTGCCAGATGAAGAGTGGAGGCCAATCGGGAAGTCTTGTAATATAGTCAGCTTTTCTATGAATGAGACACCACAAATCTCAATCGTTATCCCCGCTTACAATGAAGCCAATCGGATTCTCCGAACACTCCAGACTCTTCGCGAATACTTGAATCAAAGCAGCCTGGTTACCGAAGTGATTGTTGTCAACGATTCTTCAACGGATCGAACAGCCGCAATTGTGGAGGAGTTCAGTGCACAATGGCAGTCCTTGCGATTGATCCACAATCCGCAAAACAGGGGGAAGGGTTACGGGGTCAGAAATGGCGCATTGCATTCGAAGGGGGATATCATTTTTTTCACCGACGCTGACTTGTCCGCTCCGATTACTGAGATGCCCAAACTGATTGACCCAATACTGGAAAGAAACTTTGACATTACTTTCGGGTCACGAGCCATCGATCGCTCTCTAATCGGCATTCATCAGTCTCGTTTCCGAGAAACTTCTGGTCGAATCTTTAATTTTTTTGTCCAGCTTCTCATTGGTCTTCCGTTCAAAGACACCCAATGTGGATTTAAGGCTTTTCGCCGCCAGACTTCCCTCCCAGTTTTTGAGAGGCAGACGATCATGGACTTTGGGTTTGATCCAGAGTTACTCTATGTTGCCCAGAGACGAGGCCTCCGCTTGCTGGAAGTGCCTGTGAAATGGAATCACGTGGAAGGAACAACGGTTCGATTTCTTACCGATTCTGTTAAGATGATTATCGACTTATTCAGGATTCGTTGGAACGATCTGACCGGGAAATACCGGTAGACTTTAAAAGAAAGAATGATAATAAGCCATGACTAAACTTGGTGTTAACATCGACCACATAGCCACCTTGCGGGAAGCCAGAAAGACAAATGAACCGGATCCGGTTGCGGCTGCGTTTATTGCCGAGATGGCTGGAGCTGATGGGATCACTGTACATTTGCGCAGCGACCGGAGACACATTCAGGATCGAGACGTGGAATTGTTGCGCGAAACCGTTAAAACCAGGTTAAATCTCGAAATGGCTGCAACCGATGAAATGGTCAAAATCGCGTTGGACATTAAGCCCGATACAGCCACCCTGGTACCGGAATTCCCCGGGGAAATTACCACCCAAGGGGGGCTGGATTGTGCTCGTCAATATGATCTGGTTTGCTCGGCCGCCCAGGAACTGGGGGATGGGGGCATTGCCGTCAGTCTTTTCATTGATCCTGAGGATCAGCAAATTGAAGCCGCCCAGAAAATCGGAGTGCCAATTATTGAAATCAACACTGCGCGATATTCCGAATCCACTTTGTACCTCAACCTCAAGACTGAATTGCTTGCGGTTCGAAGTCTGGAGGAAGTCAAATCGGCAGCCATGCTGGCAGATTCTTTTGGGCTGCGTGTGCACGGCGGACATGGCCTGACTTACCGAAACGTAAAGTCAATCAGTCAAATCCGCGAAATCGAAGAGCTCAACATTGGACATAGCATCATCTCCCGTGCTGCTCTAGTCGGGCTTGACCGTGCCGTTAGAGAGATGCTTCCCCTATTGCAGGGAGAGTAGGGAAGAAAAGCCTCTTTGACTTCACAAGATCCCCTATCTCGATTCAAACAAAGACCCAAACTTGAGATTTCTGTCGGTTATGACCGATTGGCAAAGGGAAGAAAACAGT
>JBGOVH010000283.1:0-4679 GCA_041478005.1 Terriglobia bacterium
CCAGGCCAAGGAAGATGTGTTGTTTGGTCCAGCCAAGGTTGAAGAGTTCTTTGGGGTCCCCCCTGCCCAAGTGGTCGATGTCCTGGGCCTCATGGGTGATTCTGTGGACAACATCCCGGGTGCACCTGGCATTGGAGAAAAGGGCGCGCGCGATCTCATCAAGCAATTTGGCTCCCTGGACAACGTGCTGGCGCTGGCTTCTCAAGTGGAGCGGAAGACTTATCGCGAGTCGTTGCAGAATCATCGCCAGCAAATCCTTCAAAGCAAGGAACTGGTGACTATTGACACTCAAGTGCCTCTCGAAATGGAGTGGGAGAACCTTCAAGCTCAGACTCCTGATCTGCAACGATTGCGTGAACTTTTGACTGACTTAGGATTCCAGTCTATGTTGAAGGAATACGAGGCTGAGTCTCCCAAGTTGGAGTCTGCTCTCTCTTTCCACACCATCACATCTCCCAAGGTCATTAAGTCGTTATTGGAGGATCTTCGAAAGCAGGTTCGGGTGTTTTGTTATCTCGATTTAGATCATGAAGAGCCAATGCTCGCTAATCCGCGAGGTTTGGCTTTGGCGGGCGCTGATGCAGGTTGGACAATCGACTTTCAAGCTAAGGGTTCTGTAAGCCTCGCCGATTTCAGGGAACTATGGGAAGATCCCGCGATCCCAAAGGTCTTTCACAATGCCAAGCCCGCTCAAGTCGTTTTGACTCGTGAAGGTATGAAGTTGAGAGGGATTGAATGGGACACAATGTTAATGTCTTATCTGCTTCAACCCAACCGCAGTAATCACAATTTACCTGAAATTGTTTTTGCACTTCTGGAGAAAACTCCCACGACTGCAGCCGATCAGCGATGTGACTTGACGCGTGAAATCTTTGCGTCCCTTCTTCCAAAGCTGCGGGAACACGAATTGGAAAAAGTCCATCGAGAGATTGAGTTGCCCCTCTCGGAAGTGCTTGCTGAGATGGAAGGGAATGGCATTCGCATTGATGAGGGGGCGCTGGCACTGTTGTCTGATGAATTTGAGAGACAAATCCAGAATCTCAGCCAGCGAATCTATGAACTCGCGGGCACGGAGTTTAACATCAACTCGCCTAAGCAGCTTGGCGAGATCCTGTTCGAAAAGTTAAACCTGCCTGCGCCCAAGAAACTTAAGAAATCCGGACAATACTCCACTTCCGTAGAAGTCCTGGAGCAGCTGGCCGAAAAGTATGAACTCCCCCGATTGATGCTGGAATACCGGCAAATCGCCAAACTGAAAACGGGCTATGTGGATGCCTTACCCAGATTGGTCAATCCGAAAACGGGACGGGTGCATACTTCGTTTAACCAGACGGTGGCTGCCACGGGACGACTTTCCAGCAGCAATCCTAATTTGCAAAATATCCCTATTCGCACAGAAATGGGAAGCAAGATTCGATCGGCTTTCATCCCCAGTGAAGGTTGTTTCTTGATGGCGGCCGATTACTCTCAAATTGAATTGAGAGTGTTGGCTCATCTTTCTCAAGACGCAGTGTTGATGGACGCGTTCCAGAAGGGGGAGGACATTCATTCACGCACGGCCAGCGAGGTATTTGGAGTGCATCCGGGCATGCAAAGCGGTGAGGTCCGCCGGCGTGCCAAGGTCATTAACTTCGGGATCATTTACGGTCAAACTGCCTTTGGCCTGGCCAAGGAGTTGGAAATATCGCATCGAGACGCTCAGGAGTTTATTAAGCGCTATTTTGAGCGCTACCAGGGAGTAAAACATTTTATTGATACCACCATCGCCGAAACTCGAAAGACCCAAATTACCCGCACCCTCTTCGGACGCTTACGGCAGATCCCGGACATAAATAGTAAGAACCCTGCTTTGCGCAATTTTGCGGAGAGGACGGCAGTCAATTCTCCCATCCAGGGGACTGCTGCGGACCTGATCAAATTGGCCATGATTCGCATTCATGAGAAGCTCAGCAAGAAGAAACTGCGGACCCGTATGCTTTTGCAAGTTCATGATGAGCTGGTTTTCGATGTGCCGGAAAACGAGTTGGAAGCTGTCGAATCCATGGTGAAAACGGAAATGGAACACGTGCACAAGTTGGATGTGCCTTTGCTTGTGGAGATCGGTACGGGTAAGAATTGGATGGAAACTTAATCAAGAGGAAGAAGGGAGCGTCTTTTCAAGTCTTTTGAATCTTACGGGAGCCGGCTATTCCGCCTTCGGCCGCTTTCCGGATTAGTTGGGAATGTGAGAGCGGACCTCTGGGCCGCGACGGTGACTCGACGGGGGTTCTGGTCGCCGTCCAGATGCCGGCTCCCAAGTTCAAACGCCAAAACTTCATTGCGTTTCATAGAAACGCACTATGGAATTCTATTTTCACGAGAGGTTCAACTTTGGATCGTCAAGCAGCCTGGACGCTTTTGCAGCAATACACGAAGGGTGAAAGCCTCATCAAGCACATGCTGGCCGTTGAGGCCTGCATGCGATCGTACTCACAAAAATTCGGAGGCGACGCGGAGAAATGGGGTTTGGTGGGATTGCTTCATGATTTTGATTATGAGATGTATCCCAATCCTCCCGACCATCCTGAAAAGGGAGCATTGATTCTCGTCAAACATGGCTATCCCGAAGATGTGATCTATGCCATCAAATCCCATGCTGAGTGGACGGGTTGTCCTCGCCAAAGTTTGATGGATAAATCTCTTTTTGCCTGCGATGAACTGGCCGGGTTTATCACCGCCGTGACCCTGGTCCGTCCCGACAAGCGAATACAAGGCCTGGAGGCGCGATCTGTCAGAAAGAAGATGAAAGACAAGGCCTTTGCGCGGTCAGTCAGCCGCGAAGACATCATCAACGGTGCACAGGAGTTGGCGATTGAGTTGGATGAGCACATCACTTTCTGCATCCGGGCAATGGAACGAGTAGCGGATAAACTGGGGTTATGAATGTCGAAGGTCGAAGTGGGAATGTTGAGTCAGGAAGGCTGCATTCAGTCATTCGACATTCGAACCTCGACCTTCTTCATTTCCTCCCTTCGCGGTTTGATGGGCTCTTGGTGAGAAACGTTCTATGAACAAGCCAGTTCCCCAGAAAAAAGTTTCTGAGAAATGGGTCAGCTATTGGCCGAAGTCTGAGCAGCCGCGCGAGCGGCTCATGGCCTGCGGAGCAAATGCGCTCAGTGAGGCGGAATTACTGGCTATATTTCTTCGTGTGGGCGTCAAGGGAATGAGCGTGCTGGATCTATCACGCAAATTGTTGAACGATTTTGGCGGGTTGCGAGGATTGTTCAAAGCCAGTGAAAAGGACCTGAGAAAAGTTAAAGGAATGGGTACCGCCAAGATTGCCACTCTGCAAGCGATTTCAGAGTTGAACATTCGTTGCCTTCAAGAGAAAGTGAAGCGCGACACTTTCATTGAGTGTTCCGGGGATGTCCTCAAGTTGTTATCGCAAAAGTTTCGCGATCTTGACCAGGAGATCTTTAGCGTCCTCTTTTTGGACACCAAGCATCGTGTGATTGCTCTTGAAGAGATGTTCCAGGGCACTATTAACACGGCTAGCGTCTTTCCTCGGGAGGTCGTCAAACGGGCACTGTACCTGGGTGCGGCTGCACTTATTGCGGTTCATAACCATCCCAGTGGAAA
Organism: Terriglobia bacterium; assembly: GCA_041478005.1. Classification (GTDB taxonomy): domain Bacteria; phylum Acidobacteriota; class Terriglobia; order Versatilivoradales; family Versatilivoraceae; genus JBGOVH01. Next base: position 3,619 of record JBGOVH010000283.1, read on the forward strand.
CCCTGAACCCAGCCAAGAAGACCGTCGCTTAACCGAAGACTTGAAAAAAGCCTGCCAGTTGATGGAGATCTCATTGCTGGATCATATCGTGGTGGGAAGCAATGGGTATTTCAGCTTGGCTGACAAGCGAATGCTTTCTTGATCCTTGAAATGTTGCAGTGAAGCGTTTCTTTCCCCAAAGGGGATTCCCTTCGCTCTTCTAGCGCAGCCTAACGTGACGATCTACTCTTGGCGTCTTGGGTCCTGCGGCTGCTTGCGCATGAAACGTTGTGCTTCTTCCCAGTCCGTTTGCGTGGCCGTTCCTCCCATGCCTTGTGTGGAGAGTGCGCCGCAAACGTTGGCCAAAGTCAGCGACTTGCGCAAGTCGAAGCCATTGAGATGTCCGTAAAGGAAGCCTGCGTTGAAAGAATCGCCGGCCCCGGTGGTGTCGATAGTTTTTACTCTATAAGTTGGGAGTTGAATAATCTGGCCACGGCTCTTAGCCAGGGCTCCTTTAGAGCCGAGTTTAATGACCACCGTGGGTACTTTTTGGGCAAAAAGTTCCAGCGCCCGATTGAGGCTCTTGGCTTTGGCGATGTTGATTGCCTCCATCTCGTTCAACAGGAGCACATCTACATGTTCAAGACACTTCCAGATCCCGGAGTTCCATTGATTCTTATTGTCACAGTTAGGATCGAGAGATGTCGTCATCCCAATCTGCTTGGCATTTTGAAAAAGCTGGGGGAAAGAAGGCAGAAGGCCCTCCTGCAAAAAATAGGAGGAAATGTGGAGGTGATCATGCAGGCGGAAAATCTTTGAGGAAATATCTTTGAGGTAAAGGTGGGGAATGGCCCCTGGATACGTCACTTGGGCCTTATCATTCCGGAAATTTAAAGAAATCTTCAAACCTGTGCGCAGCCTAGGATCGCGCATCACATGGTCGGTTTTCACCTTTCTTTCTTCCAGAGCCTCCAGGCAAAACTTACCGAAATCGTCTTTGCCAATCTTGCTGATAAAGGTGACCGGCATGCCCAGTTTCGCCAAGCCACAAGCCAGAATGGCCGAAGAGCTGCCTAAAGTCA
>JBGOVH010000517.1:0-3094 GCA_041478005.1 Terriglobia bacterium
ATTGTTAATTCAAGCAGTCGCATTTCTGAGCTTGGGCTTATCGAGCTTGGCGCAATCTTTGGGCAACGCTGGGACGGTAGAAGGTCTCGTTACTGATTCTACTGGGGCCGTGATTACTGGGGCGCGTGTGGAGATTCAGAATTCCATTACAGGATTTCAGCGCACAACAACCACAGATGACACTGGAAATTTTCGCTTTACCAATATCCCTCCTAACCCTTATCACCTGCACGTGTCTGCAGCCGGATTTAAAGGGACACATCAGAACTTGACGGTGCGCTCCGCGGTTCCCGTTGACCTGAAAATCTCGCTTGAAATTGGCACTCTCACTATCGAGATCAACGTTGAGGCTGGTGCAGGCGGAATGGTGGAAAATATTCCGTCGGCCCATAACGACGTAGATCAGACTCTGATTTCTAAGCTGCCACTGAGTTCCCCAGGATCCGGACTAAGTGATTTAATAGCCCTGTCTTCCCCTGGTGTTGCCGCCGATTCCAATGGTTTTTTTCACCCCTTGGGCGACCATGCGCAAACCTCATTCTCTATTGACAATCAGCCGATCTCAGACCAGCAGAGCAAAGCCTTTTCCACTCAGCTTCCGGTCAATGCCATTCAATCGATGGAAGTCATGACCGGTGCCGTGCCTGCCGAGTATGGGGACAAAACCAGCCTCGTGGTCAACGCGATCACGCGTTCTGGCCTGGGCCTCCGCAAACCAACGGGTAGCTTTCTCGCCCAGTATGGCACATTCGGTACAAGCGACATGGAAGGCGATTTGGCTGTTGGGGGTCCCAAAGCGGGCAACTTTACGGCTTTTAATTTTGAGCGTTCAGGCCGATTCCTCGACACCCCAGAATTCGTTGTGTTCCATGACCGGGGCAAAGCCACAAGCTTATTCGATCGAATTGATTTCAGCCCCACCTCGAAAGATACCTTGCATCTGAATCTGTTCTTGGCTCGCAACCGTTTTGATCTCCCGAATACCTTCGACCAGCAGGCCCTCGGTCAGGATCAGGGGCAGTTGGTTCGCACCTTGAACGTGGCCTCCGGCTATGTCCATACTTTTGACGCAAACACGCTTCTGACACTCAATCCCTACTACCGGCTTGACCAGGTCAGGTACTATCCCAGTGCTAATCCATTTTCTGATGAGACCCAGACTATCAGCCAGCAGCGGAGGCTTACCAACACTGGCATCCGGGCCGACGTCTCGCACGTTAAAGGAATCCATAACCTTAAATTTGGGGTGCAGTTTTCACACACCTTCCTCACCGAAAACTTCCAGTTTGGCATCACTGACCCGGCGTTCAACGACCCGGCTAGCGATGGTTTCATTCCCGGATTACTGCAGTATGATCTGACGCGGGGTGGCAGCCTGTTTACATTTCACGGTCACACCGATGTCAAGCAAGAGGCGCTTTACGCGCAGGACAGCCTCTCGCTTCATGATCTGACAGTCAGCCTCGGCCTTCGCTTTGACAATTACAACGGCATTAGCAGCGGCCACGGAGTGCAGCCGAGAGTGGGGCTCTCATACCATATCAAACCAACAAACACTGTGCTGCGAGGCTCATATACCCGCACTTTCGAGACACCCTACAACGAAGGTCTGATCCTCTCGAGTGCGACTGGAGCGGGAGGCTTGGCAGATGGCATCCTCGGCGCCGCCAGCAACGAACCCCTGAAACCGGGCAGGCGTAACCAGTTTAACCTCGGATTACAACAAGGGATTGGCAAGAGGGTCATCGTTGATGCGGATTACTTCTGGAAGTATACCCATAATGCCTATGACTTTAACGTCATTCTGAATACTCCTGTCTCCTTTCCAATTTCCTGGAACCAATCGAAACTGGATGGGGTTTCATTCCGGGTCAATTTGGCGGACTACCGCGGCTTCTCCGCTTTCATGATTGCTGGTCACACCCGGGCACGTTACTTCCCACCAGAATCTGGGGGATTATTCTTTAACTCCGATCTTCCGGAAGGGGTTTTCCGCATCGACCATGACCAGGCGTTTCAGCAGACCACTCATGTGCAATATCAATTTAATCGGATCAAAAAGATCTTGCCCTATCTGGCCTTCACCTGGCGCTACGATAGCGGCCTGGTTGCTGGCAGCGTTCCCGACTTCGACACGGCGCTGACCTTTACTCCGGACCAGCAAGCTCAAATCGGCCTGTTTTGTGGCAGCACCCGCGCAACCCCCACCCAGGGACTGACGGAATGCGGAGATCCAAATCGCGGCGCCTTGCGAGTACTTATCCCGGCAGATGGAACCGCCAGTGATGATCACAATCCCCCCAGGATTGCGCCCCGCCATCTCCTTGGCTTCAGTGTGGGGTCTAATAACTTGCTGGGCACTACTGAAAAGGTGCGTCTGATCTTGCGTCTTACCGGAAGTAACTTGGCCAACAAGGACGTGCTTTACAACTTCCTTTCCACGTTCAGTGGGACGCATTTTGTCTCTCCACGCTCCTTCCAAGCTCAGTTAGGAGTCACGTTTTGAATCAAAGGGGGCGCCTTACCCCTTTCGTTGTTACAGCGGATAACCGTGAGTCATTGGCCACACAGTCCTAACGGTGGGGTATTCGACAATGAAAAGATTCTTGCGTCTATTCCCTCTGCTTTTTCTCATTCTTGCCCTTTGCACTGAGAATCTATCGCGTTCCAACATCTCAAGCCCCTCGCTGGGGTCTAAACACTCCTTTTGCGGAACTTATCCCAGCCGAGTTTACGATGAGCTTCGTAAAGCCAGAGAGCTTCGTCAGCTCTTCGAAGCACAAAAATCCCAGTTCGCCTTGACCGCGAGCAGCGGTGCCACGCAAGACATCGGCAACATTGCGATTATTGAGGATGACGGGGTCAGGACTTGAGAGCAAGCCCGGCCGGCACGGGGGCCTACAAACTGAGCCGCCAACCTGGGAAAATCAATCAGAACTTTGGCGCCAGGCTGCCTCTGACCGATGATGACTTTCGGGAAATCCCATTCTCGGAGGGCTTTCAATTTCCCTTCTTCGGCACCAGCTACAAAAGTGTTTTCATTAACTCAGACGGAAACATCACATTTACTCAAGGTGACGCAGAACATACTGCC
>JBGOVH010000256.1:0-4931 GCA_041478005.1 Terriglobia bacterium
AAGGTTAAGTTCACAATTTTTTGAATCGTGATGCTATCGTCCGCCAACAGAATCGTTCTGGCCATTCGAATCTCCTATGCTTCCGGCTGCAAAAATAAGGACTCTTCTTTTCAATCGATTTCCACCTGATAAACTTTAGTCAATTCAATCTCGAAAAGGGAACTTGTTTTCGCTGGTTATTCCTGTGGAAGGAAGAATGGTAACGTTGAACTGCAAGGTCAAAAACTAAACTTCAAAATGCCCATCTGTCTGAAAGATGAAGTGTGATCTGATGAAATAGGATCGAAAGTATTTCGATCATCACTGCACCAGCACCCCCGAATGCCAGCTTAGCGCACACCCGTTTTCTTTTTCTTCTTGGTTTGGACTTGGGTGGTATCCTGTGTTGCGTTCCCTGCGCCCGAACTGGACGAAGCGTCAGAAGATGACACGCTTGACGGCGCCTTGCTCTGGGGCGTTGATTCCTTTTCGGAAGTAGAAGGCTTTCCCGACGCACCTTCCGAAGCAGCAGACGATGAATCTGAAGCAGGACGATTCACTATTTCGACGCCGACTCCAACGCCGATTTCACTTGTAGAATTTGTCACCGGGGGAGGATTTGTAGGGGTATTGGCAGCCTCCAAATTGATTTGTTGCTCGGGGCCCAACTCAATTGGCGGACGGCTGGATTTGCGGGCGCTGGAAATGCCGGGTTTCTTGCTAAACAATCCCATAGCTCGACCCATGAAGGAGTGCCTCTGAACATTTTCCTGCTCAGCTTGCGCTCTCGCCAAGGCCTGGGGATTGACGTCGGGGATTGGCAGGTTTAGGTCCTCCAACTTCTTGCGCGCACTATCAACGAACCGACTGAGCGGATGATCGCTGACAATTTTTCCATAATAGTATCCAGCTGGAACAATCTGTTTTTTCTTTTCCAAAGACTGCCCTAAGACAAAAAGCGCCTCGTCCTGACGGCTGAAATCCGGATAGTCCTTAATCGTTAAGACAGCCCGCTTGATGGAAGCATCATAACGCCTCTTAATCATGTAATGATTGGCTACCCTAAGATTCCCTTCTGCCAAAACCTCCTGAACCTCCCGTAGTTTCTGGGTCGACTCATCTTTGAGAGGGCTGTCCGGAAAGTCCTGCAGAAATTGCTTAAATTCCCTTTCGGCGGCCTTGGCCTGGGTTGCGTCACGATCCGGTTTTTCCATCTGGTTATAATGGGTCATAGCGATACGCATTTGAGCGTCATCAGCGTCGTCACTCGTGGGAAAAAATGTGCGGAAATCCTTATACTCTGCCTCGGCCTGCATCAGGCCTGTGGTTCCGCCCTGCTTGAAGAAAGAATCGGCAATGGCCAGCTTTGCTTTTTCTTTGTAATCGCTATCCGGGTAGGTGTTGAGCAGAGTTTGTAAGGTAAGACGAGCTATTTCAAACCGGCCTTTTCCGATATCTTTGAGGCCCTTTTCGTAAAGAATCTTGTCCGGTTCAGCTTCTCCCGTCGGAGTTGGAACGTCAGGCTTCTTAGTTCGGAAACAACCCGATAGGCTCAGGAAAATCAATAATGTTAAGCCAAACCCAAGCGATCTTCTCATTAAGACCTCCAAAACTCCGGCCAAAAATGCTCAACGCAGAGCGGTTCTTATGTCTGCGACGTTTGTTTGATTGTCTGTTTCGGCAGCATAATGCCTTGCCAATTCCTGCATCTTCCTGACCATGGCTGCAGGATCAGGGGCACGAAAAATTTGAGAACCGCATACAAGTATATCAGCTCCATTGCGAACTAAGTCACGCAAGTTGTCCAACCCAACCCCCCCATCGACTTCTATTTTAACCGAGAGGGCCTTATGTTGAATGATTTTTCTCAGTCGTTGAATCTTTTCCACAGCGTAAGGGATAAATGTCTGCCCTCCAAAACCAGGATTGACTGACATGATCAAAACAAAATCTACCAACTTCAACACCTCATCTACTGCTGCCAAGGGAGTTGCCGGGTTTAGAACTATTCCAGCTTTGAGTTTAAAAGATTTTATGAGCTGAATTGTTCGGTCGAGATGAGGGCTCACTTCAACATGAACTGAGATCCAATTGGCTCCCGCCTGAGCAAAGGGTGCGATGAAGTCATCAGGAGACTCTACCATCAGATGCACATCCAGAGGTAAGGTTGTTGCCTTTCGAATGGATGCTACCACTGGAGGTCCCATTGTAATATTGGGTACAAAATGGCCATCCATAACGTCCACATGAATCACATCGGCGCCGGCTGACTCTACAAGCTGTATCTCTTCTCCTAATCTTGCAAAGTCCGCTGAAAGAATGGACGGGGCAATTTGGACCATGGTGTTTACTTGCACACCTCCAGATCAATAGAACTGCCTTCAATCAGCTTTGTCCCGGGAAGTGGGTTCTGGCTGAGTATAGTTCCCTTGAGTAAGCCTGGGACCGGCTGATAGCTTAGTGTTCCCACCGCCAACCCGGCCGTACTCATCTCCTCAGTAACCTCTTCCAGACTGCTTCCGATCAGGTCTGGCATCAGGTACTCTCGCGGACGTTTGCCATTAGAAACCAGAACGCTCATCAAGGGAGATTGGGCAAGCTGGGTCTCGGGTAAAGGATCTTGCGAAATGATTCTGTCTTTCTCAATACTTTCTGCGCTGACGAGAGAGGTCACCCCTAAAGTCAGCCCCCTCTTTAGCAGGAGAATTTGACTTGCTCTCAAACTCTCCCCCCTTAAGTCGGGAACAGGCACTCTCTTTGCACCCAGGCTGATAATGGCTCGTACGTTGCGATCGCGCTTTAGCTTGGAACTACCGGATGGATTCTGAGAGATAATGTGGTCCTTTGGCACCTGATCATCAAACCGATAACCCTCCACCTTTAGCTGAAGCGCTGAGGCCTTAACCAAGAGGCTTCCATCTGAAAGAGCCATGCCAACGAGATTGGGAACCATGACCTCATTTCCACGGATCGCGTACCTCATTGCAGTCAAACAACTCAGAAAGCCAACCGCAAATAAGATGGAAACCAGGAAAAGTAATCGAAATAAACTGAGAATCCTTTCTTGCACTGATGCAGCAGCCCTCTTTCCGTGAGTGAAAACAGACAGAACTCTATCACAGCCAAAAGAGAGGGGACAAGGAGAGAAAATGAAAGAATGCGGAGAGGGGCGATAGGTAGTAGTGTCAACTTCCAGCGCAGTCCTTCAGCGTGTCAATCGCCTGGCCTGACGGCCAAACTCAAGACACGAATGCTTGGGCCTGCATCGAAGCCCACGCTCCATGTCTGGCCTGATGTCATGCCCTGGCTGCAGCGTCAAGGACTCGTTTCGGAGGGGTCTTGATGTCCCAGATGAGTCCGAGCCATGACAAAACGCGCAGAGTGTAGTAGGAAATGTCTAACTCCCACCAGAAAAAGCCCATGTTGGTGGAGGTTGCATAATAATGATGGTTGTTGTGCCAGCCCTCGCCGAGCGTCAGAATAGCCAATATCAAACTGTTACGGCTTGTGTCGGTTGTCTTGTATCGAACCTTCCCGAACATATGACAGAGAGAGTTAATGATGAAGGTACCATGGTACAGCAGAACGGTGCTGATAAAAAACCCCCACACCAGTCCCTGCCAGCCCATTCCCAGAAAACATAAGACTGCCAGAAGAAACCCCGGCACAACATGAAATCGATTGAGCCACCGAAGCTCGGGATACTTGGCAAAATCCTTAATGATGTTGAGATCCGTAGCCTCATACTTCTTCGAGAGAATCCATCCAGCATGCGACCACCAAAAGCCTTTGAGTTCCGGCGAATGAACGTCCTCTTCCTGGTCTGAGTACTGATGATGATGGCGATGATGTGACGCCCACCACAGGGGCCCCTTCTGTGCCGCCGAACAGCCAATCCAGGCCAGGACAAACTGAAAAAGACGGCTGGTGCGATAGGTCTTGTGTGAGAAATAGCGATGGTATCCGGCGGTAATACCGAACATCCTGACAACATAAAGCGCAAAACAGAGCAAGACCCCTCTCCAGGAGACACCCGTCAGAAAAGCAGCAAAACAAACCAAGTGGACGCCAAAGAAAGGTAGGCTCTTTACTAAATCGATATGCTCGTCGGCTAATGTTTCAACCTTGTTAGCAGTAGTCATTGTGCGCATGCCGTCCTTAGATGAATTATTAGAACAAAATCCAAGCTGGACTTAATGTTAGCGAAAATCTTTGGATGGGATTGTAATACTTTTGTAATGCTATTCCGGGAAGGCGATGGCTTGAACCTTACTCGGATGGACCCAAGGGAATGATGGCCAATTCCAAGGCCCATCCTCGATCTTCAGTCAACAAGGTGACTTTAAGCCAGTCGGCAACGCCCGTTATTCTTTCGGTCACGTTAGGGCATTTCATTACTTGTTCCTAATGTCTTTGCCGCCCACTTCGATCCAATCCACCGCGCAACCTAGGGTTCTCCAATCTTCAGAAACACCGGCGCTCTTGGGATTCCAGGCTGGGGTCACATCCAATTGAAGAACGGGCGCTGACTCCGTCACAGTTTTCCTGGGGACGTCAAAGCGGTACTCCTTAAACTCAGTGCCGATCCCAATCAGTTCAGTTTTTCCAATCTCAACTCCATTAATACCAACCGAGAGGAATTGCCTGAAGGATTTGTCTGGGCAAGACTTCACCGCTCGCAAAGAGACCACTAGGGGCTGATCCTGAGCCAGGGGAAGCGGGAGCCTAATTTCCGCCCGCTCACCGATCCAACGATAGAAACCCGGTTCTTTGCCAAAAAAACCAGTCAACCCCGAATCGACTTCATCGCATCCAGTCCCCAAATCCAGCCGATATGGATTTGAAGAGGTAACGGGTCTCATCGATTGAAGCTTAACGCAAGCGAGCATGAAGCCGAGCTGCCGCTTATCTTCACTGTTTCCGAAATCGTTCGGCGAAAAAGTGCTTGTGCT
>JBGOVH010000208.1:0-5378 GCA_041478005.1 Terriglobia bacterium
CATTTACGATATGGCCACTCCCATGATGCTCGCTCATTATTTTCCTTCTGGCTTGCTCGGCATTGGACTGACAGCCTTGATGGCATCGTTCATGTCCGGCATGGCAGGCAATGTCACTGCCTTTAACACGGTTTGGACCTACGACATTTATCAGTCCTATATCAAACGCGACGCCAGTGACACACACTATCTCTGGATGGGTCGTATGGCCACGGTGTTTGGCATTACCATTTCCGTGGGGGCAGCTTACGTGGCTACGCGCTTCAACAACATTATGGATTTGTTGCAGTTGGTTTTTGCTTTTGTGAATGCGCCTCTATTTGGCACGTTTCTCCTGGGCATGTTCTGGAAGCGGGCGACTGGCCACGGAGCCTTCACGGGACTTCTTTCGGGCACCTTGGCCGCGGCTATCCATCACGGTTTGACACTCCCGAAGGCCGCGATTGTCGGGGTCAAGGGAGGTTGGCTCGCCATTGCTCACGTCTACCCAAGTGAAATGGCTCAAAATTTTTGGACAGCCATTTTTGCTTGGACCACCTGTTTCTTGGTGACGATTCTAGTGAGCTTCCTCACTAAATCGCGCGACGAGAAAGAGCTGGTCGGATTAGTCTATTCCCTGACTGAGCGGCCTAAGGAAGATGCTTTGGCATGGTACCAGCGCCCCGTGACACTGGGTGTGATCGTGCTGGCAATGACTTTGGTACTAAATCTTATTTTCTGGTAGTCGAATAACACACGGGGAATCACAATGGGGTTAGATATTCGGTTGCCGATCGGATTGATGTTTTCGATTTTTGGCATTTTGCTGGTGGGGTATGGATTGATGAGTGATCCAACTCTTTATCAGCGTTCGCTCAATATCAATGTAAACCTTTGGTGGGGGCTGGTTTTACTTGGTTTCGGAGCAGTGATGTTCGGTCTCGCTCGTCGCCAAATCCGCGCAGCACAGAACGCTGAGGGCAATTCCTCCGACAAAAGCCAGGAAAAGATTCCGAGCCAGTAATGCGTTGGTTACGGGGGTAGAAGCAGCCTGAGAGCATCCCAGCGTGCGCAGGAGCGCCCGCTCCACCCTTGCATTACCTGAGCCATTAAAGATCAATGAATCAGGCAAAGGATCTCAAGAATAATTTTTACAGCATGTATGGGGCAGACCCGAGTGTCTTTCGGGCTCCGGGTCGCGTTAACCTCATTGGCGAGCATACTGACTACAATGACGGCTTCGTCATGCCTGCCGCCATCGAGTTCTATACCTGGGTAGCAATCTCACCGCGTACCGATCGCAAGCTAGTAATCAGGTCCGAAAACTTTCAGGAGACCCAGGAGTTCGATCTTGATGAGATGAGTCCCCTTCCCCGCAATGACTGGAGTGACTACGTGCGCGGTGTGGCGGTTGTGCTCCAGGAGGCAGGCCGTTCCCTTTGCGGCGCGAATATGCTCATCCGGGGGGAAGTTCCAATCGGAGCCGGATTGAGTTCTTCAGCCGCCATCGAAGTTGCCTGTGGTTATGCACTCCTTGAGAACTCCGGGTCTAGAGTCGACCGGGTTGAGTTGGCCAAGCTCTGCCGGCTCGCTGAAAACACTTTTGTCGGCATGCGCTGTGGCATCATGGATCAATTCATTTCTTGCTGTGGACAGGCCGGCCAGAGCTTGATGCTGGACTGCCGCTCCCTCGAATATCACCTCCTGCCATTACCTGAAAACGTTCACCTCGTCATCAGTAACACGAAGGTCAAGCATGAGCACGCCAGCGGGGAATACAATACCCGGCGCCAGGAATGTGAATCCGCAGTCCGGATCCTCTCCCGTTGGTATCCTGACATCCACGCCTTGCGCGATGTAACGTTGAATCAACTTGAAGCACACTCTGGCCAGTTGCCCGATATCCTTTATAAGCGCGCACGGCATGTCACAAGCGAGAACCAGCGTGTTGAAGATGCAGCAAGGGCTCTGGATCGTGGCGACCTCGAGGCTTTCGGAGATCTCATGAATGCTTCTCACCGCAGCCTGCGAAACGATTATGCTGTCAGCTGCGCCGAGCTCGATGTCATGGTAGATCAGGCAATGAAACTCGAGGGAGTGTATGGGGCGCGAATGACGGGAGGTGGCTTTGGTGGATGTACAATCAGTCTGGTAATGACAGACAAGGTTGAAGAGTTCAAGGAGAAACTGTCAGAAGCCTATGAGAAGGCAACCGGCTATCATCCCGATGTATACATCTGCGCTGCAGCCAGCGGCGCAGGACCCGTCTTACAGTAGAGACAGGCTTTCTTGCCTGTCTTTTGAAACGTTTCCAACGGTACTATTTCGAGCCATCATCCAGCGAGTAGCATCAAACGGTGGGATAAAGAAAATCATTTGCCATTGTCCATTTTCCATCTAATACGAGCGCATTAACTTTTGTGAAAATCTCCCTCACCCCCAGCCCCCCCCAGCCCCTCTCCCGCGCCTAAAACGCACAAGTCTGGCTGGACACGGGGGGTGGAGCAACATGAGTCCCCTCCTCAGCTGAGGAGGGGATGCAGAGGCCAACGGCCCCGGCGGGGGTGGTTGGCTGTGGCTTGCATGCTACAGCTTAGAAAGTTGCCACGGATTCGGACCACCCCAGCGGCAGCCATTGGCTGCCGTCACCCCTCCTTATCCAAGGAGGGGAGTCTATGGCACCGCTTCACCCCCGATGTCCAGCCGAATTATGGGACATGCTCAGCTTAGACAAGGGGAGGACTTCACGAGGGCGGTGATTGGAAGTTTTGCAAACCTCCCCCTTGACCCCCTCCTTGTGCAAGGCTCCCGCGCGGGGAGAGGGGAGCCGAAACTCTTCTGGATTTTCGGAAATGTAGAAACTCCAGTGGTGACTTCTAAGAAGTAGCCTTCTCATCTTAAGGCTGCCATGCCAAAGAGCGGGTCGCCACAAATTCACTCTTAGTGGCGCCACAGCACGCGGCATGAATAGCTACCGGCTTTCCTGGCTCACAACCTCACCCTGAATAATCACGCCCACTGCATGCGACGTATATTCAAACGGGTCCCCATCAAACAACGCAACGTCCCCATCCTTTCCTGCTTTGAGAGAGCCGACACGATCCGCTATTCCCAGCAGGCGAGCCGCATCGATCGTGATCGCGCCCAGCGCCTCTTCGAAGGTCAGTCCATTCGCAGCTGCCACCGCCGCTTCGAACAAAACGACGCGTGTTTTGGGAACATAACTTTCAAAACCACTCTGCAGAGCAATAGGAATACCGGCTTTCTTGAGCTTTGCTGCCGTTTCCATACTGAGATTTTCGGTCTCACCGCTGGCTCGGGCCATGGTGGGATGCACAATCACGGGGACTCCTGCTTCCTTGATTTGATCGATTACCAGGTAAGATTCAGCCGCTCCATCCAACACTATTTTGAGATTGAATTCCTTAGCCACGCGCAAAGCCGACAGAATATCGTGAGATCGCTGGACGGTCACCAGCAACGGAATCTCACGCCTGAGAGCGCGAGCCAGTTCTTCCAGCCGCAGGTCTCGTGAGGGCTTTTTATCCTCAGCCGCACTTTCACGCTTTTTTGCGTACTCCTGTGCCTTAACAAGTTCGCTGCGCAGCATGGCAACCATCTTGGCTCGAGAGCCCGGTCCCTTCACAACTTCGCGGGCTTCGTCGCCCAGAGTGACCGCAATCATCGCTTCAGGCACGACCAGGGCTTCGTCTACGGTTTTGCCACGCGTTTTGGCAATCAGGGTCTGCCCCGAAAGAAGCACTCCCGGCCCGTGTCCCGTATGAATGGTGGTGATCCCAAATCCGCGGATCCACTCGACCAGGCGTTCCTGCGGATTGTAAGCGTCCACAGCGCGAAGATCCGGCTGCATAGGCGCTGAGCGTTCCACCTGGTCCTGATCACGCGGCTCATTAAAATAACCAGACAAACCCACCACGGTATGGGCATCCACCAATCCGGGCGTAACGACCTTAGTCTTCAGTATCCGCATGCCGCTCGGAATTTTTATCTGGGAAGCCAGGCCAACCTGTTGAATTCTCCCATCCTGTATCAGGACGACACCATCTTTCACAGGAGGGCCAGCTATGGTGTAGACGGTTTCTCCGCGCACTGCGACTTGAGCCAGGGTGGATTGTGGAACCATCATGGCGATAAAAGAAAAAAGCATAAACCACGAAAAACACGAAAGGACACGAAATACTGGCGCGAGTTTCTGGCATCCAGCATCTAGCATCAATATCACTTGTACATTCCAATTACTTGGTCGCCCTCGGTGCTTTTTCAAACCGTGAGAGAGACTGTGGGGACTGTGCAGCATCATGATTTCTTGCCTCATTCTCCCTCCTCTTCGAGTTCTACCAATGAAGTCCGATCGCGGCTGGCGCCGTACCCGCCTGTGGCTAGGAGAAAGTCCTTGGGATCTTTGCGGTCAAATACCTTTTTCCCTTCGACATAAGTCTCAAGCACTTTGGTATAGGCACTCAAAGGATCGCCCGAAAGTAAAACAAAGTCAGCCTCTTTTCCCGCCTCCAGCGACCCAACCCGGTCCTGCAGATCCAGCATCCTGGCTCCAGCCATGGTCAAGCCGTAAAGAGCTTTCTCGCGAGACATACCGTAGCGGACCGCCATCGCCCCCGAGCGCAGGAAAAGACGAGAATCGGTAATGGGGTCATCGGTGTGAAACCCAACCAGGGCGCCTGCCTTTTCCAGGACTGCGCCATTCTTGCCGTGAAGATCCACGGCTTCCGGCTTTCCGCCAGGTGAATCAATCATGATGATGGAACAAGGGGCGCCAGCAGCGGCAATTTCGTTCGCCACTTTCCACGCTTCGCTCACATGATGCAGTACGATCCGGAATCCAAATTCTTTCGAGAGGCGAATTGCCGTAAGGATGTCGTCATGGCAACAATTCTTTTGCCATATCGTAGGAAGCCAATGTGAAGCTGATCTGTCGGTCTCCCTTCAGGACATAATGGCTTGCAATCTCCTCCCTAGCGCCATTCACCTCCTGGTAAATTCGTGGCTCGTGCTGGCGCAGTTCTGTAGCTGCGATCTTCAAAACCAGATCGCCATCGCTATCGACATGGATTTCTTCCGCCCCTTCAAAAGCAAGCGTGACGACTTCAGGATTGGCTCCAGGAGCCACAACCCAGTCGTATTCCAATTTTCCTTGGTTACCGTAGTAGACCAGGTCGATCCCAGGATAGACGTTGCGATATTGCACCTTGGCAAAATTGGGAATATTTGTTCGCCACTCTTTGGGGTCATTCCCGATGAAGTAATTGCTGATACCGGAGAGTCGATCAAGTCCTTCGATTTGGACCTCAGGGTTGGCGTTGACCAGTTTCATGCACAAGGATGTTGTCAATTTCGGATCGCGGATTTCAGAATGGCGATTA
>JBGOVH010000075.1:0-8601 GCA_041478005.1 Terriglobia bacterium
CTCAAATATCATTGAAGAGTTGCTCAAACGGGACGCCACCGTCAGAGTGATCGATAACTTCGCAACGGGAAAACGAGAAAACCTGGAGATTTTCAGAAATAGGATTGATTTTAGAGAGGTAGACATATGCAATCTGAAGGAATTGCAGAGGGCTGTCCACGGGATCGACTATATATTGCACCAGGCGGCGATTCCTTCAGTGCCAAAGTCTATCATGGATCCCATCGCCTCCCATAACGCCGATCTTACCGGTACCTTGCACGTTTTGTGGGCAGCCAAGGAAGCGGGAGTCAAACGGGTGGTTTATGCTGCTTCCTCCTCAGCATATGGCGACAGCGAGCAACTTCCGAAATCCGAGAGCATGACTCCGAAGCCAATCTCCCCGTACGGCCTTATGAAATATGTTGGTGAAGAATATTGCCGGCTCTTTACTTCCCTCTATGATTTGGAGACCGTCTCTTTGCGCTACTTCAATGTGTTTGGTCCAAGGCAGGATCCCTCATCCCAATATTCAGGAGTTTTGTCCCGATTTATCACCAGAATGCTTCAGGGGCAGCGGCCCATCATCTTTGGCGATGGAGAGCAAAGTCGCGACTTTACCTATGTCTACAATGTAGTGGAAGGAAATCTTCTGGCCTGCCATTGTGCAGGTGTGTCTGGCAAGGTGTTTAATCTTGCGTGTGGAGGCCGGATCACATTGAATCAGGTTGTATCGGTTCTGAATCGCATCCTGGAAACCGACTTGAAGCCCATTTACGAAGATCCGCGGCAAGGAGACATCAGACACTCAATGGCAGATATTTCACGGGCACGTGAGGAACTGAAATTCACTCCTCAAGTTGATTTTGGAGAGGGATTGAAGATGACGGTGGATTGGTATCGAGAATATTTGAAGAAAGAATGACCCTCCACTCATTCACGAAAGACCCAACCGCTCACCTCGTCCATCCCCCAATGGGCCGAGGAGAAAAGTATTTTATTGTTTTCACTCCCTCGCCCCAAGGGAAGGTGTGAAAAAATTGAGCAGCGCCTGGAACGAGTCCCCCCTTGGAAAAGGGGGGACTACAGGGGGGGTCACCGGGTGAGCGCTCCAAGCGTTGATTCGACGGCGCTTACCCCCCTCAAGTCCCCCCTTTTCCAAGGGGGGACGATCTAAGACGGACGAACTTCCCGCTGACCCACGAATTCTTTCACACCTTCAGGGGAGAGGGTGGACGAAGGCCGGGTGAGGGGATTCGCCGACAGGACACGGCTCTTGCTAGGGCCCTTTCTACTGGCTCTGAATATAATCTTCAAACTCCTGCTGTAGTTCCGGATACCCTTTTCTCAAAATTGTTCTCGCAGCCCTCTCGAAGTTTCCCGTCACTCCGGTAAGATGCAGCAAACGCTGGATATCTTCAATACCGTGGGTTTTTGCTACAAACTCCGTAGCTAGAAGTGACTCTTGATATGCCCAGACCACTTGCGCGGCAGCCATGCTCATAAATGATCCTTGCATCGAGCTGAGCAGTGGAATTCTCTTTTGAGCGAGCATCTGCTTGGCCATTGGAAGGAATTGACGACTGGTATCACCGCTCAGATACTGAGCCAAGCCTTCGTTGAGCCACAAAGGACAATTCCCACCCGATTTCAGACGAATAAATGAGTGAGTCAATTCGTGCTTAAGAATCTGTTGAACATTTCCATCAATCGTGCTGAGTCCTTTGATAGGAAAACGAATTTTTCCGTCATTCAAGGCACTCACCCAGCTGGGTGTTTTCGTCACATCACGAAAAACCTCATCAGGGTAAAGAACGACAGCGATTGCCTCGCGCGGTGAAAAATTCAACTGGTTCTCCAACTCGGAAAAAGATTTCTCCAGGCTGCCCAGGATCCCCTCCCCTAGCGTTTGATTGGTTTCATTTCCTTCGTAGCGAATAACGAAATGTAGGCTGCTGGCTTGTTTGTATTCGTTTTCAGCCCAGTTTTCCTGATCAACTTTCTTCAAGAGCTGTTCGATCTGGGGACGATACTTCAGCTCCAAAGATTGGCGCAGCGCGCGACTGGCCTGTGAGTTCTTGTCCTGCATATAGTAAGCCATCCCCAGGAGATAATTGAGCTCCGAAGAATTTTCGTTTTTTATTTTCGCTCGCGACAGAGTATTCTCAGCCTGTTGGTATTGGCCTTGTCTAATCTGAAGCCAGCTTAAGGCCAAATTGGCCTGGAGATCTTCGGGCTCAAGCAGAAGATAGTGTTCCAAGACAGACAATGCCGCCGCCTGATGGTTTTGCTTCAAGTGCCACTGAACGCTTTCGCCCAGGGCGCTGCGGTAGAGATTTTGTTTTTCTGAATCTTCGGGATTGCGTTGAGACTCTTTTTCAATTTCTAATAGCCGCTGTTCATTTATTTTCCCGTCTTGGATCACTCTGGAGGGTACCTTCTCCTGAAGAAGCCCTCCTATATCCAGGGTCTCATTTAAAATCTCCACAGGGATCGCCTTGTGATGTCGGCTGCTGGAGTCAGGATCCTGCTCTGAAAAATCGGGAACAGGGAGTCCGGGGACAACTTTTTCGACCAGCTCCTTTGAAAAACCAAAAACATTTCAGTCTTTTTCGTAGTGAATCTTGTTCCCCGCTTCCCACGCACGCGCTACGTTGACCCGCTTCCCATTCTTCAAATAGATCACATCCGCCCGGCAGTCAGCTCCAGCCTGCATAATGATAATTGCAACCAAGACAAGCTTTCCCCCCCTATTGGGTGTTGCCTTGAGAGAACTGTTCCTTGAAAATGTCATCTTTATTTTGCACCCTGGTTTTGCTGGGCAACTGGCCCCTGACGACTAGGATCTAACCCCCAATAACTCCTTCCCCAAATCACCCCATCGTCGTTCGGGTCGCGGAACTTTAACAGGTTTGCGCGGCAGCGTCAGCAGCCATTTGTGATATGATTCTGCTCGTGATGTCTGCACATACGGATAGCGTATTGTTAGGTAATGAACAATGCCGGCTCGAATTCTTATTATTGGCAATTCTGACGATCACCTAACAGAACTCAAGATTAGTCTTGAAGGACAGGGGGTTGTGGTCCAAGCGGAACAAGACGGGTTGGAGGGAATTGACAAAGGAAACGAATTCCGGCCTCACTTGTTGATTACTGAAATCTTGACGACTGGTATCAGTGGTTTCGAAATCTCGTCGCGCATATCCCGCGGTGAGGCAGGCTTTTCATGTCCGGTAATTTTCTACACAGAATTCTATCGCGACGAAAAGGCGCGGCGCGAAGTTACATCCAAGTATGGAGCCCTTGAGTACTTCATAAGGCCTTTTCAAAAAGAAGCGCTCAAGAAGTATGTTAGCAGTTTTCTTCAAGAGAATATCGCGTCTGAACATCGACTGGACTCACCCCAAAACCTGGAAGCCAGCAGAGAGATCCAGGGCTCCGAAAATATTCTCATCCAAAGCTCCCCTTCCCTTCAGGACTTCGAAACACCCGTCAAAACCAAATCCCAAAAAAGCAAGCCAGTCCAGACGAAGAACTACGCCAAGACGATCTCTCGGAAAGAAGCAATCTCTGAGGCAATCTTTCACGCGTCTCCTGCAAAGGACATCCCTGAAGACCAGGCAGGTTACAACCCCTCATTGATAGGGGCATCTTCCTTAAGCGTTTCTCAACCGGCACCAGCACCGAGACATTCTCTAACAGTCACGGAACAAAGTCCTGCCTCGCCGTCAATGGATATCGATAAACCCATAAAGGCAGAGTCGGCATCGGATCAGGAGCGGGATTTCTCCTTAACCATTACCGAGTCTTCATCAGGCGGAGGAGGGACACGATTCAAGGCTTTGGGTATTGTTGTTTTTCTGGCCGTTATCGTTTTGGTCCTCTTTCTGGCACGTGATCGTATCTGGCAGAAAAACAACGCACCAGATTTAGCGAAAGTTCAAGAATTGCGACAAGAATCAAAGCCGCCCAGCCTCAGCTCATCGTCCACTGTCGTTCCGGCGGCGCCTGACCAGAAACTGCAAGAAGTAGCTCCCAGTGCACCATCAGAATCGAGACCTTCTTCTGTGCAAGATTCTGCTGCCCCTCAGATCTCAACAAAAGAGAGCGATCCGTTTGAAAAGCAAACTTCTGAATCGACGACACCTTCCAGAAAGTCTGCCACCAGATCGAGAACCATCTTAGAACTGGCGATTAGCGATGTTTCCGGCAAGGGGAGGCCCCCATCATTGAAGAAGATGAAGAGGCCGGCGATTTCCGATGAAGATCTTAAAGCCTTGATGGACAAGGCTGTCGTGGTAAGAATTGTAGTGGACAGGGCTGGGAAAGTCGTGGAAGCCTCGGCCGTCAAGCAGGACGCTTCCAGTGAAGCCATCTCAACCGCCATTGTGAATGCCATTCAAGACTGGAAGTTCAGCTCGAACCGAGCCAGGAACGATGAGACGTCAACCAAATATTACAGTTTCAAAGCAAAGAAAGTCGGGGAGTGACAGAGACGACGAGAAACGCAATGCGAGAAACGTGATGCGTGGAACGTAATACGTAATAAACATCTCCGGTCAGCAATCACGTTTCACGCTTCAGTTGCTGCGTCTGAATTATTCTTTGAAAGAAATCCCTCCGAGTTTCCCGATCAGTATCCTCTCACCTTATCCACCACATTCAGCAAAGGCAATCCCCGTGAATAGCGACGAACATTTTCAACGGCGAGTGCCATCAGCCGGACCTGGCGGCTAGGCGCGAACCCGGAGTTATGCGGGGTAATCACCAGGTTGGGGCAGCTCCATAGCGGGTCTTCCGAGGGGAGGGGCTCCGGCAGGGTTACATCGAGGCCGGCGCCTCGAATCCAGTTCTCTTTAAGTGCCTTGGCCAAAGCTGCCTGATCGACCAGTGCGCCACGAGAAACATTGATGAAATAAGCCGTGGGCTTCATTCTGCGAAACACGTTTTCATTGAACATCCTTTCTGTTTCCCGGGTGCGGGGAGCACAACTGACCAAGACGTCAACTTTTGGAACCATTTCCAGGAGGCGGCCTGGCTCATAGAGCTCAGAGATGAATTCAGGTTTAGGCAGCGGCTTTGGATCGACTGCCAGAACTCTCATATTGAACCCGTAGTAAGCTCTTCGCCCGGTTTCCGTGCCAATTCCACCCATTCCCACTACACCCATCGTTTTCTGATAAAGATCCTCTAGAGGCGCCTTAGCAGGAGCCCAGTGGCGCTCTTTGAACTTTGGAATGGAATCCTGCGCTAAGCCGCGCGTCAGGCTCAGCAACAGCCCGAAAGCCGTTTCAGCAATCACGGGCGCAAACACACGTTGCATGTTGGTCAAGACACAAGGGTGATCAACCATTTCCTTTGGCATTCCCTCAACTCCGGCACCCCAAGCTTGGACCCACTTGAGCTGCTTCGCATTGAGAATAATGTCGCGATCGATGTCGCCGAGAATCACTTCCGCTTCAGCCACTCGCGCCTTCATTGCGTCCTTGGTCGGGAACACAGTCAGATTGATATTTTTCCCCGCATTGCGAATGCTTTCTATCTCCTCTGCAGAAAGTTTTTCCGCGGAAAAAACTTTAATGGGCCCGGCAGAAGGCCTGGGTTCAACGAGCGGGTAATTTGCAGCAACCTTGGCTTCAGACGCGGCCAAAGAATCGCTGGAGGATCCCGTGACGGTAGCGGCCGTTCCACCCGCAGCCAATCCTGCAATGAAGATTCTCCGGCTCAAAGTTTCTTGTAACATAGGTTCTCCTTTTGTCATCATTCTCGCCACAGAATTAAGCTGGCGGCACCCTGAGACCTCGATGTCTCCGTGTCCATTCATCTGATTCGTTGGCCCAGGAATTTGCCCTTGAATGGTTTTTGCTCGGCAGTGAACCGTTGGGACTGCAACATGATAAGCTAAGCGCGGGGAGTTTGGAAGCAACCAATTTCTCCGTTTCTCCGTCTCCCCACCAAGGCGTATCGCGACCTGCGACCGCAGAGCTCGATCGGTGATCTGTGCTTAAGTATCCTACTTGCAGCGCGGGGTTGCGGCTCCGTTGCCCTGGGGATTGGACATTTCGGACGGGTCAGCTGTCATTAGCCCCTCGATTTATCGAGGGGTCTGGAGTTTGGACATTCTGAAAGGTAGGGCGCGTCCGCTGGTCGCGCCGTGGACAGCCCAGGGGGCCGTCCGGGGGGCCGTCCCTCCTAGATGAACCTGAAACTCATGTTTGGTTATCGGTGATAACAATCCACCAACGAAGCGTGTGCTTCGAATGTGGGAGCGGACCTCTGGGGCGTGATGGCGACCCGATGCGGGTTCCGGTCGCCGTCCGGAGGCCGGCTCCCACATTTAAATGTCCAAACTCGAGAGGAAAGGCTCCGCCTCTCCCCTCCCCGCACTGAAGCGCGTGGCTCATGAAAGAACTGACAACTCATTCCACGCATTGATTTGTGTTGCCTGCTTTGTCTGTCTTTGAAAGCTTCACAACTTCCCTGTCTGTAGGTTATTTGCAAATTGAGAATGATTTACGACATTTTTCCGTCGAATCCTGCCCCTATTGTGAGAAGAACTGGATTGAGTTAGTATTTCTCAGATTTGACATCGAGCCTTACAGGAGAACGATCTTTTGAAGCCACTATTCCCTCTCTCCATTCTTTTCTTTGCAGCCTGGGTAACCTCGAGCATTGCCGGTCCCAGCCCCACAGCAGACGGTCCACTTCTTGTCAATGATGTTCATTCCCAAATGAATTCGACGCGGGTGAATCGCGTTGTCGCGCCTCAGTCCATTTCGGAAATCCAAGCCATTGTCCGGAAAGCTCGATCTGAAAGGAGATCCATCAGTATCTCTGGCGGACGGCATGCCATGGGTGGCCAGCAGTTTGGACAGGACACGATCTTGTTGGACACGTCGCGCCTGAATCACATCCTGAACTTTGACAGAAAGAGGGGAATTATTGAGGCTGAAGCTGGTGTCCAATGGCCGGAGTTGGTCAACTATTTGGTTGAGTCCCAAAAGGGCCATTGGCCCCAATGGGGAATTCGCCAGAAACAGACCGGCGCGGACCGGCTGAGCCTGGGTGGCGCTCTGTCTGCCAACGTTCACGGTCGTGGACTGAAATTCGGGCCCATTGTAAAGGATGTCGAATCCTTCACTCTGGTGGGCCCGGACGGAAAGCTGAAAACCTGTAGCCGGGACAAAAATCCTCAGCTCTTCCGTCTAGCCATAGGGGGCTATGGGTTGTTTGGCGTGATCACTACAGTAAAGTTGCGGCTGGCACCCCGGCAAAAGGTTGAGCGAGTGGTTAAGATTCTTGAACTCAAAGATCTCATGCCCGCGTTTGAAAAGCGCATCAGCGAAGGCTTTGTCTTTGGCGACTTTCAGTACGCCACCGATTCAAACTCGTCGGACTTCCTCAATCGAGGTGTTTTCTCATGCTACCGGCCGGTAGATGAAAAAAAACCCATCGAAGAGAAACAAAAGGAGCTTTCAGAAAAAGACTGGCGGGAGCTTTATTTCCTGGCTCACACGGACAAGAAAAAAGCATTTGATGTCTATTCACACTATTACCTCTCCACGTCGGGTCAGATCTATTGGTCAGACACTCACCAAATGAGTCTATACATCGACAATTATCACGAAGAGCTGGACCGACGCCTCGGTTCCCGAGAAATAGGGACGGAGATGATCACAGAGATTTATGTCCCCCGTAGCTCGCTCTTATCTTTCTTGCAGGACGTACGAGAAGACTTCCGCAAGAATCAAGTTGACCTCATCTATGGAACAATTCGCCTCATAGAAAAAGATGATGAAACTTTTCTTGCCTGGGCCAGGGAGCGGTACGTCTGCATTATTTTCAACCTGCACGTTGTCCACACCTCCGAAGGCATCGAGCAGGCCGCCCGACATTTTCGACGGCTGATTGATATCGCCATCCATTACGGCGGCAGTTATTACCTTACCTACCACCGTTGGGCTAGCCGCGAGCAAGTGGAAAAAAGCTATCCAAGGTTTAGTGAATTCCTCCAAGCGAAGAAGCGACTTGACCCTCATGAAGTTTTCCAAAGTGATTGGTACCGCCACTATAAGACAATGTTTGCCGGCAGCCCATGAGAAATGACGAACCCAGCTCCACAGCTCGCCTCATTGCTGCCGGCGCCTTGTTTGTCCATCGTGATCCAAAACTGGGTTTCCTGGTGTCCAAGGAAGCAGCCGAGGCCTGCTCCTGGTTCTTAGAGGCATGCTCACCCTTGTGGGCGTCGTTTCTTAAACACTCCGCGGACAAGACCTGGTTCCGCAGCGTCGTCCGGGCAATCGAGAATCGTTCTGTTCCGGGGATGTTGCTCCACTATGCGGTTCGCAAGCAGCATATCGAATCCAAGGTTCGACAGGCCTTTGCCCAGGGTGTTAGAAAGTTGTCCGTGCTCGGCGGCGGGTTCGACACTTTGGCGCTCAGACTCCATCGAGAGTTTCCAGAGATATTTTTCGTAGAATTAGATCACCCGGCCACTCAACGCTACAAGAAGGCGGCCCTTCAGAAGCTAGAGCTCCCGAGACCCAACTTTCTCCTGCAAGCAGTAGACTTCCGCCTGCAGACACTGGAAGAAGTACTGACCTCTTGCCCCGCATATAGTCC
>JBGOVH010000590.1:0-2667 GCA_041478005.1 Terriglobia bacterium
CCACTTGAGCGCGGGCAAGACCCTAATGTTTGGACATGGATTCAATATCCATTTCAACCAGGTAGTTCCGCCGTCTGATGTGGACGTTTCCATGATTGCTCCCAAGGGGCCTGGTCATATGGTGCGCAATGTTTTTGTCGAGGGTACGGGGGTTCCAGCCCTGTTGGCCATCCACCAGGATCATACGGGGCATGCCAGGGACCTGGCGTTAGCCTATGCCAAAGGTATCGGCGCGGCACGCGCCGGTGTGATCGAGACTACATTTAAAGAAGAAACCGAAACGGATCTTTTTGGTGAGCAGGCCGTTCTTTGTGGAGGGACTTCTGCGCTGGTCAAGGCCGGATTCGAGACCCTGGTTAATGCAGGTTATCAGCCTGAGGTGGCCTATTTTGAATGTCTCCATGAACTCAAGCTGATTGTCGATTTAATGTACCAGGGTGGGCTGGCCTATATGCGCTATTCTATCAGTGACACAGCTGAGTATGGGGATTACACGCGTGGGCCAATGATTGTCAATGATTCGGTTCGGGCGACTATGCAGGAGATTCTGGCAAACGTTTGCAATGGGAATTTTGCCAAGGAATTTATTCTGGAGAACATGTCGGGTCGCGCCTCAATGAATGCTTACCGGCGTCAGGAAGCAGCCCATCCCATCGAAGAAGTCGGCAAAGAGTTGAGAGACATGATGAGCTGGATGAGAAAGAAATCGGCTGCGGTTTAGAGAATTAGAGTCATTTCATGAAGAAAATTCAAATTTACGATACGACTTTACGCGATGGATCCCAAGGTGAAGATATCTCCTTCTCGGTGGATGATAAGTTGCACATCGCCAAGAAACTCGATGAATTGGGAATCGATTACATCGAAGGAGGCTGGCCTGGCTCCAATTTCAAGGATATGGCCTTCTTCAAGCGGGTTTCAGAGTTGTCGTTGAAACATGCCCGGGTGGCCGCTTTTGGGAGTACTCGCCACCCTAAGAATCAGGTGGATGTTGATAACAATATTCAGGCGCTGAATGAGTCCAACACTCCAGTGGTAACCATCTTTGGCAAGAGTTGGGATCTACATGTCAAGGTCGCGTTGGGCATCACTTTGGAAAGCAACTTGGAGATCATCAGAGATTCTGTCGCTTATTTGAAGTCACTGGGAAAAGAAGTCATCTACGACGCTGAGCACTTCTTTGATGGATTTCAGGCCGACCGGGATTATGCTCTGGCGACTCTGAAAGCAGCTGAAGAGGCGGGTGCAGACACGATCGTTCTCTGTGACACAAACGGTGGAACCCTCACAGAAGAGATTCGAGATCGTTCGCTGGCAGCACTCAAGCATTTGAAAACTCCCCTCGGCATCCACACGCACAACGATTCAGATATGGCTGTTGCCAATGCCATCATCGCTATTCAGCACGGAGCCGTTCATGTGCAAGGCACATTCAATGGCTATGGCGAACGTTGTGGCAATGCGAACCTGTGTTCTGTCATTGCAAACATCGAGCTGAAACTTGGGATGCTCGCCATTGGCAGGGAGAAATTGAAGGATTTGACCGAGGTTTCGCATTACGTCAGCGAGATTGCCAATATGCACCACCGCCAGGATTTCCCCTTTGTTGGCAAGAGTGCCTTTGCTCATAAAGGAGGCATTCACGTAAGTGCCGTCATGAAAGATCCTGCTGCCTATGAGCACATCGAACCCGAAGTCGTGGGGAACGAGCGGCGGGTCCTGATTTCGGAACTCTCGGGAAAGAGCAACGTGCTTTACAAAGCAGAACGCATGGGATTAAGGATTGACAAGACCTCTCCTAGCGCTCAGCGGGTGCTCAATAAGCTAAAGGAAATGGAGCATTACGGATATCAGTTTGAAGGAGCCGAGGCCTCTTTTGAGATCCTATTCAACAAGTTGATGGATGAGCACAGGGAGTTTTTTGAACTGGATGGATTTCGCGTGATTACGGAAAGGAAGGGGAATAACGAATCGACTTCAGAAGCTGTGATCAAGTTGCGAGTAGATGGTATCGAAGAGCATACGGCTGCCGAAGGCGTCGGGCCCGTCAGCGCTCTGGATCGCGCCTTGCGTAAATCGCTAATCACATTTTTTCCATGCATCAAGGATATTCGGCTGACAGATTATAAAGTTCGTGTCCTGAATGCCAAAGGGGCTACGGACGCCAAAGTTCGCGTGTTGATCGAATCCAGCGACGGGCACGAAACGTGGGGAACCGTTGGAGTTTCCGAAAACTTAATTGAGGCCAGTTGGCTGGCCCTGGTTGACAGTATCAGCTATAAACTCAAGAAGGAGTACGGGTCTAAGGGGACAGAAGACGAAGCTAAACTGGCACAATAAAGAAAGAGGTAATCATCTTTTCGCCTAGACCCTTTCCCCTTTCGCCTCCTTTACAGACATATGGGAAATTTTCAAGAACCCGTTGAAATCGAAGGCCACCTGATTGATTCAGGAATTCTCAAATATGCTTTCGACAAAGTCGTAGAGCATGGAGGGCAATTTGAGGTTCTGGATTTTCGCATTGGGAAAAACAATCAGGAGACTTCCAAGGTTCGCATGATGGTCAGAGCCGGGAGCCAGGGGGAACTGGAAAAAATCCTGGCTGCGCTTGAGGATTTTGGTGCTTTGGTTGACTGGGAGGACTGCCGTTTTGTCGAAGCTTCTGGG
>JBGOVH010000172.1:0-5860 GCA_041478005.1 Terriglobia bacterium
CACTCCTTGCAGTTCCATCCAGACATCAAAGGCGTCTACCGTGCCACCCGGGAAGAAGTGGCCTACAGTGCGTGTGCGGGCGACGACGTCTACTCGCACGGAATCGCCTCGACGAACAGTGGCTCCCACCTTCTCGATGGGTGCGTAGATCTCGGCTGGAGCCGATTGAAACGCACCCCCAGCGCCGAATGCTTCCGACTCTTCCCCTATTCCAAAAGAACTGGAGAGTTGCATGGTTTCTGAGGATCGCTGGGGAGTGCCTGACTCAGACTGTCCTACAGTCTTCTGAGATGCGCTAATGGCAAATATGTCCACCGTTACATGCTTGTTTTTCAGGAAATCAATTACGGTCTGCAGTTGCTTGTGATCTTGATTGGCAAAGGGGACTGCCGTATTGGCCGCCGGGAATCGATGAGAGTGGACTTTGCCGTTGATGTTCGCCATGTCGTTGGAAGGGACCAGCGGCATATGACAATCGACGCATCTTTGAGGCTGCTTTGGATAATAAAAGGAACGCGCTCCCTGGCCCGAGACGCCGCTGGCTTGCCAATTGTCATAGTCATTGAATCCGCGCAGCCAGCGATAATTGTTGACCGGAACATCCAGATGCACTTTGTGGCATGAAGAACACATCTCAGCCGTGTCTTTTCGATGAAACGGTTTCATGAAGACTTTCTTGTGAGGTTCAGGATCCACCTTGATCAGGAAATCATGGGCCCATTGCAGCAGCTTGTTGTTGCTGGTAGCCATGTCATGCAAAGGAGGGTATTCAATAACAAACCCACCGTTGCCAGTACTGTCGTTTACACTGACGATGGAATGACAGGAGGTGCAAGCCAGGCCGGCTTGGGCTTCAGGAGTAGTGATTTGCTGTTTAATGGGAGTTTCAAATCTGCCGTTGAAGAAAACAGCATGGTCATGACAACCGGCACACCACTTTGAAGGTTGAGTACCAACCACATCCTGCATGTACTCAATGGATTTCCGATACCATTGATTGTTGAATGAAGAGAAATGGTGCATTGAAGAATGCCACTGCTCGTAAATATCCGCGTGACAGCGCTTGCAGGCCTCAGAAGTCATGAAAAAATTAGAGGGGATGGTCTTGCCTGTGGTCGTGTTAGCCGATGAGGGAAAAAACGGGCTTTGAAGTCCTCCCCCTTCTTCATACATGGATGTAGGCGCTGTGACGGGGTTATGGATGCGGTCTGAAGCGACCGGAAAGAGATGTTGGTACAACTTAATGCCTGCCGGAAAAAAAATCAACAGGGGAAGTGCCAAGCAATAACCCCGCCAAGCAAGCTTAGAAGGGAACCCACTAGTCGTTGCAGCCAGACCCTTTCTCAACTGCATGCGCAGCGCGAATCCCAGGACGATGACCGCCAGCAATGCCAAGGCGATATGGAGCTGCAAGATCCATCGATGGGGCTGCGTGGCTCCTATCTTCATCAGGGTGACACCTGGCAATGCGCAGAGCAAGAATAAGATGAGTCCCCATCGGGCTAGTTTTGGCAAACTGGATGAATATTTCCATAGGCAGCGAATACCCAGCAAGGTGAGGCCTACCCCAAGCGCCATGTGCAAGACCAGATTGCTCATATAAAAAAGAGTGGGTTCTGCCAACGGCCAAAGGTAGGCACTGTTCAACAAGAGAAGGATAAACCCATACGTGCCGGCTTTATGGTATTTCATGAAGGATCACGCTCGGACAGAGTTAGTCTCACACTGAGGTTCACAAAAAAATATCAGACTGGAGAAAAACAATTGTCACAGTAATGTAAAAAGTTTTTGGGGCGAGGGGGTATCTGGAGGGATGAGCTGAAAGGAATTGTCAGTTCAAGCTCATAAAACAGAAAACGGCGGGGCGCTTATGTGAAGTGGCACCACGAGTTCAGTTGCAAGAACTCGATGGAGGGCTGAACATCTAGATAGAGAGCGGCTATCTTTTTTGATATACATAGATTCCAAATGGCACGCCGTAACCACAGCAAATACTCTTTAGTACTCTCTAGGCTTCACGATTTCAGGCAGCCTGGCAGGCATGGTGAAAGAAGACCAAATCTGCTGTATCCACAATAAACTCTTGCTCTCCATAGCATACTAAAGTACAGAGGTCCATCATGCAGATGACCTCGACTTCCAGGCCGTGGTATGTCGCCGTTTCCTTTTTGATTTTTGTATTCATAAGTCACCTCAGGACCTGAAGATTTGATCCCCTAACAGTTACCCTAGATGCAGCCAAGTGGCCAAAGGAAAGCTGTGAAGATAAGTACTATCATTTTCATAACAAATTGAATCTAGGCGACCCTTTGAAGGAAGGAAAAATCGAGGCAATTGTGAAATTTTTACTGAAGTCAAATTGAGCCGCATTCTCATGCGGCCAATTTCATTCAGATCGATTAATATGTTGATGCCGGATTTTAGTCCAGACGTGAAAAGTAAAGTTGCATTTGGCGCAGGGCCCAGTCAAAGTCCTGCAAGTGATTGAACTGCAATTTGGCCCATACAGACGCGCGGGCACCTGATCTGACATCCTTGCCGTTTGCTAGTCCACCATCAGGGACGGGTGAGAACTTTGTCGTCCGTGGCAGCTGTCGTTTCCCTTAGAAGAGCCTTCTAATCGAATGAAACCATCGGTAGAGTTACTTAAGCAAGAACTGCAAGCCAAAATTCGAGGCCAGGTGCTGGAGAATGAACCTCTCAAAGAGAGGACTACTTATAAGATTGGAGGAATTGCTAAGTACCTTGTTTTTCCAAAAGATATTGAAGATCTAAGAACCCTCAATGAGCTGATTCTCAAGTACCAGATCCACAAATTTGTCTTGGGGGGAGGGGCCAATGTACTTATTAGTGACAACGGGTTTGACGGCATTGTCGTGAGTCTTAATAATTTTGACCAGCTTAAGTTTGACAAAGGCGCAGTCTCTGCCGGCGCTGGTTTGATTCTGGATCAATTCGTTGTTGCATGCCTAACCCACAAACTGGCCGGAGTTGAGCGTCTCTCCGGGATACCAGGAACACTAGGGGGTGCATTGCGAATGAATGCCGGTGCTTTTGAAGCTGAGATTTCAGACCACCTCGTCAACGTCGAATGCATGGACTTTGAAGGGAACTTCCGGATATTGGAAAAGTCAGAAGTCCAATTTAATTACCGCCAGGCGCCCATGATTAGGGATACCTTTATTTTGGGAGCGAGCTTTGATTTTCCGCACGGGGAGGCAGAAACGCTCTTCCTGGTCCGGGAAGAGATCCTATCACGGCGCTATGAAAAACAACCCTGGCAATACCCATCTGCAGGGAGTGTTTTCAAACGCCCGCCAGGCTACTATACGGGAAAGCTGATCGAAGACTTGGGACTCAAGGGCAAAACCGTTGGCAGGGCACAAATCTCGCCGAAGCATGCTGGAATCATCATAAACCTGGGGGGTGCAAAAGCTGCCGATGTAATTGAGCTAATTTCTCTGGCCAAAGAGGAGGTTCGCAAGCACTATAAGTTGGAGCTGGAATTAGAACAGGAGCCGATTGGATTCGACAAGACCTAAGGAAAAGCTATCCGAGCGATTCATAGAGGCTGTCTGCCAGCGAACCCTGTGTCCAGATCATGCCACCATGAGACTTCATCCTCGTCCAGCTTCCAACACAATAAGACCATCTTCCCATCGCGTTTATGTGGGAAATCACACAGCCCCACGTCGAAATCCTTTACCAATACCCCTAATTCTTCAATATTCCTTACTGCCTGATGAAAGGCGTCAAGAATCGCAACATATTCAGCGCCGAGAGGTGTTCCCCAGTCATAAATATGCCACTCCTGGGCTTTTTCCACGACGGGCTTCATTTGCAGCAAGCGCAGCTTCTCGCCCTGAACTTTAGATAAGAGTCCGCGCAGATGAGGGAGCAGGGCATTGGCTTCGTCGATCGAGAAGAGCTTGTTCATTCCGCACCTTCGGACGTGGATTTGTGACCAGAAAGTCAGACCCGACAGACAAATCACGATTAACATAACGCTCCACAGCTTGTCAAAAACATTCTGGGATTCATGGGTACTGCCTCAGAACGTTTGAAAAACTCCGCTGTAACGGCGGTCTGTGACCGCCTTGTTCTTTTTATTTTAACGGCTCACAGAGCGCTGCTACGATTTTTTCACAGCTTCCCAGTTGGGGGCGTGGAACGCGCGCTCCGTTGCGCGTTCATCCAGCGTGCGCGGGAGCGCCCGCTCCACCCTTCGTACTTTGCCACGTAACTGAAGCATTACGATTCATGGCCTGTTTCACCTCGACTCTAATTATATTCTCCCCTAAGCATTTACATTTCACGGGGCTTGCCATAAGATAGGCGTCGCAAAAAGGAGAGCCAGTTTGATGAAATCAGTTCATCCAGTCCAGATCAGTGGCGTCGGCTGCTATGTTCCTGATCGAATTTTGACTAATCATGACTTGAGCGGAATGGTGGATACTACGGATGAGTGGATCCTCCAGCGGACCGGGATTTCAGAGCGCCGAATTGTGGAAAAGGGGAAGGCTACGTCTGATATGGCAGAACAGGCTGTAAGAAGGTTGTGTGCCAATGTCGGGCTTGAATTAGAAGAAATCGAGATGCTGATTGTGGCGACGGTAACCCCGGATATGTTTTTCCCCTCAACTGCCTGTATCTTGCAAGACAAGTTAGGGATTCCAAAGACCTGGGGGTTCGACCTTTCAGCTGCGTGCTGCGGTTTTGTCTATTCACTTTCCGTTGGAATGGCTTTTGTCGCCTCCGGACTCCATTCAAAAGTGGTCGTTGTGGGATCCGACACCATGTCGAGCATAGTGGATTACCAGGATCGAGCAACCTGCGTTATTTTTGGAGACGGAGCCGGCGCAGTTCTTCTAGAACCGGCCAAGACAGAAGAATGTTCCTTTATTGATTTTCATCATGAGGTGGACGGCTCTGGCGGGCCTAGTCTGAATATGCCGGCTGGAGGGAGCCTCTTGCCATCCAGCTGTGAAACTGTGAAGAATCGCCTGCATTATGTAAAACAAGAAGGGCCAGCTGTTTTTAAGTTTGCGACCCGTAAGATGGAGGAGGCCAGCCGTCTGATTCTGAAGAAAAACCATTTTAATCCAAAAGACGTAAAACTCCTCATTCCACATCAGGCAAACGCCCGAATCATCAAGGGTACTGCAGAGCGTTTGGGTTTACGACAAGACCAATTTGTTCTTAACTTGAACAAATATGGGAACACGACTGCCGCCACCATCCCCCTGGCCATGCAGGATGCGCTAGATGAAGGGAGACTGCAAAAAGGAGATTTGGTTCTTCTCGCATCAGTCGGAGCAGGTTTTACAGTAGGATCTGCATTACTACGTTGGGCGTTTTAGAGGGTGAGCAGCTTCAAGAGTAGTTCCCAACATCTGCATCTTGGGAGCCACGGCTGATGAAAATAGAGGCATTTTTGTCATCGTTATCGTCCTCGTCGTCCTCGGCTTTCAAGCCTGATTTCGAGGACGAGAACGACGACAAGGGCGATCATAACGAGAGAGCGCTCATAACAGCTTTGCCATCAACCATTCAATGAATTAGTATCTACAGGTGTTTTGGAGGTGGCAAACTGGATGATAGTAGATCGGTTCGCGGGGGATGGCTACAAGATCGGTTAAGTATGAGCCGCTCGGTGATAGAACCATCCTTTCTGATATTTAATTAACCCGAAAGTAGAACAAAAGGAGGAATATCATGGCTTACGAATGGAAATTCAACCCGAGGCCTTACTCGGACGCAGACGCAAAGGAATTGTTAAAGGATGTGGTTTCCCCGGAAACGACTGACTGGCACTACAATACCCACCACAAGGGCTATGTTACTTTCTTAAACAACATCG
>JBGOVH010000148.1:0-6349 GCA_041478005.1 Terriglobia bacterium
AACGGAAGCGTGATCTGCGCACTGGAGTCATCCTGATCCCCGGCAAAGTTTACTTTGGTCCCGCCCACGGTCTCTGAGGCATCGACATATTGATACTGTGTTTCCGCCCGATTGCTGCTGGTAGCGGGGTTAGTTACGGTGAATACCGGGCCATTGGCTGATTGTCCAAAAATCGAGACAGTCACAAGGCCGGTGGAGGATCCAAAGGGTACGAAGACTGTGATCTGCGTGAGGGAGACGGAGACGATCGTTGCCTGAACGCCGTTGAATCGAACGGAAACATTCGTGAGAATCGTGTCAAAGTTGGTTCCTGTGATAGTCACCAAAGTGGCTGGAGGACCCGAGGATGGTGCAACGGAGCTCACTGTCGGAACCGGCGCTACAGATTCGAAAGCGCCAGGCAGGCTGCCACTGGTACCATCTGGGTTGACGGCCAGAATGTTCAAGTTACCTGGCTTGTTCGGTAGTGTTGTCCCCTGAATCGTGGTTGAGTTGACAACGACGATGTCGTTTAAGAACACTCCACCCAGATAAATCTCCACTCCCTGGACAAAATGAGTCCCATTCACAGTGACTTGTGTGCCTCCTGCCTTTGGCCCGGAGTTTGGAGAGATCGACGTGACCGTTGGATCCGGGCCTGTGACTATGAAGCCACCACTCAAGGCAGAGAGACCATCTGTCCTTTTAGCGAAGAAGGAACGCAGCCCGATGGGCGCCGACACCTCGACAGTCACCGGGACTTTGGCCGTATTTCCTCCCGAGAAAGTTGGGGTTCCCACAGTCACCGTTGAACCCAAGATAAAGAAGCTAGTCCCATCCGTGATTCCTTCACCTTTGGCGTTGAATGAGCCTATCGCTCCTTGGGGAGCTCGAACACCCAGGCTCGGACTGGCTAAGTTTAAAGAAGTGGCAGGGGGCGGAATAACAGCAATGTTGATTTCTGAAAGAGCATTTCCGGCAGTGACCTGCAGCGTTTGACGCGAAGATCCATCCAGAGTATTCCCATAAAAGGTCGAAGTGAAGTTGAGGTTCACCCTGGAATCAAACTGCCCTCCAATGCCAGCCTCAGTCACAGGTCCGTCCAACGGTTCCGCGTAAAGAGAGTAATTACCGGGCAACGCACCGGCAATAAGATAACTGCCATCCAGTTCGCTGAGTGTTGAAACCACAGCGTTGCCATCAGCGTCAACGACGACCACGTGGGCGCCAAATACCCCGCTTCCACTATTGGTAATGCGACCCTTAATGCTTCCAGTGCTGGTCGTAAAGCTGGTTTCCGGATAAAGCACAGAAGCTCCAATCATATCGTCACTCTTTAACACTCGCGCAAATACCGAACCTCGAGATCCTGTTGGGTTCATAGTTGCTGATACAATTGCTGTGTGGTCAAGACCTAGAAAATGTCCGATTTCATGGGTAACGATCGCCTGAATGTCAAAGGCATCACTATCGCCACTGGTTGAATAGGTGAGAGCAGGATTGAACAGAATATCAGCATCCATGAACCTTCCTGCTGAAGCAGTTGAGATGGTAACGGCAATGGTGCCGGATCCGAACGAATAACTGGTGTCTTGAAACGTAATGACATTGGTTCCGTCGCTTCCACCGTCTTCAATCTCCGTCGTGCCGTCGTAATGGAATGAAATTCTTGAAGTCGGAATTTTCTGCCAGCTGTCAAATCCCCGCTGAATGGCGGCAAATTCACTCTGATTTCCCAGTGATGGGAGACCTTTGACATTGATCCTGTACGAGACAGGAACCGTCTGCCATTTTGCGCCGCTGCCGATTTTGACGAATGCAGAGACTATTCTGGGAAACGAGAGGATCACTAGAAAAGAAAGCAGACAGCAGGCAAAAGGCAGCCGGCCGAACTGGAGAAGGAATGCTGACCCCGCGGACTCTTGTCTCCCCTGAAAATGACGTTCCCCCTCCTTGCACAAGGAGGGGGTCAGGGGGAGGTTTGCGAACTTCCAAGCACCACCCCCCTGAAGTCCCCCCTTGTCTAAGGGGGGACAATTATTTTCATCCGTCGTGGCGCTGCGCAGCCGCATGAAAGGCCCCCTTGAAAAGGAGAGTAAATTCTGAAAAAGACCCCCTGTAAGTCCCCCTTGTCAAGGGGGACAGAACAAATCGGTTCCCCCCTTTGCAAGGGGGGAACACAACGGGGTCAATGAGGGCATCAATTTTTTCTTGCTTTTCCAGCTTTCGTCCTGGCTTTTCCATTCTTCTCTATTCTTCTGGCCGTTGCCTTCTGCCGACTGCTCTCTGCTGGTTGATCTCCGATGGCCGACACTGCCTATTGTCTAGAATCGCTTCTTACAAGGCGCCTGATCCTCTCCATCATCAGTCGAAGAGGGGCTCTCGCAGGACTCTCCTGGGCGGACGTGGTCTGGGTCGAAGGGTCATAAAGCTGCAAGCCGGACAAGGAATGAACAACCTCCATCTCTCCGGTGATCCTGTTCTTGGTGATTCGCAACTTTCCCTGCGCCAGACCCAGCGGTTGCCAACCGGTATTTTTGGATGGCTCCAAGAAGAGAATGACTTCTTCCCCTGGCTCAAACTGAGGCATTCCTGAAACGGTTTGAGTGATTCCGTTCACAGTCCCTCCTACCGTTACAACCCGAATCATCCCGTCCGTCTCCCCCTTGATTTGATCGCTGATCTCAACAGTAGAAGTGGTTAGGATCAAAGTGTTCTTACCATTCCAGCGACTCTCGGTGGAAACACACCTTCCGACGACAATCTTGCTGGATTTGTGGACCAGATCTTCCAAGGAGAATTTCTCAACAGTTGTCGAGAAATATTGATGAGGAAGGAGGAAAGCGATACTCAAAAGGAAAATCAAGCAATTGTGTTTTTTCATCTTGGGGTCGTCATGTGACACATGCGGATTCTGTTCTTCTTTCCCTCAAATTGCAGAAACTTTTCAATCGGATGAACAAATCGTAGACTTGGTTTGTTTGCATCGATAAATTCTTTTCTGACATCTATGACACATTTTTGAACTTCGAGGACAGTCTAGTTCTAGTTATTCGGCATTATTGAAGCGCCGAATGATGGAAAAACTTCCTAAGAGCTCATTAGGAGCCAGGTATCTAAGTCCAGCGGACAGCTCGGCCCTGTCGCTACGACTCGAAGTCGCTTCTAGTCTAGAGTTGTGCAATATTGCGGCCTTCCCACAGGTGGAAGGCTGCTTTGTGTTTGTTAGTCGGTTTATTCTAGCCAATCGCTTTAATTTCCAGCTCTTGAACAACCGAGTTCAATATCTGGAACGCTTTGACTTGAGGCAACTGGGGATTTCTTAAAGAGACAATGAAATAGGCGCAGTCTGGGTAGAAGGATTCTCGGACGTCGGTTTCAGAAGGGTACGGTTTCGAGGAAGGGTGAGAATGATAGATTCCCAGATGGTTCTGCCCAGAACTCCTCAGGTCTCTAAAGAAATCAAAGAGCGCCTTCGGATCCATCGCATAACGCACCTGGCTATTTAGCGTATTTTTCATCCTTCGCATGTTGCTGATGGTTTCATTTTGACCTGTTAACAATCCACAACATTCTAACGGAGCCTCATCTTGCGCATGCAAGATGATCTGTTCGAGGATATCTTTTTTGATTTTAACAAACATGAAGTTTAGTCCGTTGTTCTTTGTAGAATTGGGATCAGTGAGACCCTGAGGTGGAGCGGGCACTCTGCGCACGCTGAAGAACGCGCGACGGAGCGCGCGTTCCAGCGCTCCGAAAAACTCGTTCACTCCTACTAATTGTGTTCCTATTCGCAACTGACCACTAACCACGGACAACGGACTAATAACTAACTAAAATGAAAAAGGCCAACCTGGCTTGGGTTGGCCTTTGAAAAACATCCTACTCGGAGATCATTCAGCAAGCTTTCTTCTCATGAAGGCAGGCACATCGAGGTCGTTCTTATCGAAGACGCCTGAGCCGGATGAAACTGTTTCCTGCACTGATACAGCCGAGGAATTGGCCCTGGCAACCTGGGCCAATGGAACAGAAACAGGCTCCGGCCGGGGTTCCACGACCCGCACTTCGGGTTTGTGCTGGATTGCATCGACGGGCGATTTGGGTTCCTTCTTGTCAAAGCCTGTGGCGATGACCGTAATCTTGATTTCATCCGTCATCGAATCATCGAGGACAGCCCCAAAGATGATATTGGCATCCTCCACGGCCGCGCGTTGGATGATGGATGCAGCCTCACTGACCTCGTGCAACAAAAGGTCACCTGGCCCGGTGATATTGATAAGCACGCCACGAGCCCCCTGGATGGTAGATTCTTCAAGCAATGGAGATGAAATGGCTCTTTGAGCTGCCTCGATAGCTCGGTTTTCTCCGCGAGCCGTCCCTGTCCCCATCAATGCCATACCCATGCCCTGCATGATGGTCTTCACATCGGCAAAGTCAACGTTAATAACCCCTGGAATTTGAATGATATCGGAGATCCCCTGAACTCCTTGCCGAAGGATATCGTCGGCAGTGCGGAAGGCATCTTGTAGACTCGTTCCACGTTGAACATTCTGCAGCAATCGTTCGTTAGGGATGACAATTACCGTATCCACACACTCTCGCAATTCACTGAGTCCCTGTTCAGCCTGCTGACTGCGTTTCTTCCCTTCAAATGCAAAAGGTTTGGTGACAATGGCCACGGTCAGTGCGCCTAACTCGGCCGCCAGACTGGCAAGGATAGGAGCCGCTCCCGTTCCTGTTCCTCCACCCAGGCCAGCCGTTACAAAAACCATGTCTGCCCCTTCAAGTGTTTCGATTATTTTTTCCGTGTCCTCCAAAGCAGCCTTGCGTCCTACCTCAGGATTGGCGCCGGCTCCCAGACCGTTCGTCAGCTTTTGCCCGATTTGTATCTTCACTGGGGCATTAGACATCTTCAGGGCCTGCAAGTCCGTGTTCACAACGATGAATTCAACTCCCTTTACCTGGGCAGCAATCATGCGGTTCACAGCGTTACTTCCGCCACCTCCGACCCCGATCACTTTGATGAGAGCCCCGCTCAAAGGACCTTCTTCTAACAGGTATTTGACCGACTGATTTTGGATGTCTAATGCCATTGATTGCTCCTATCCGTGAAATCTTAAGGGTTAGAACAATGCAAGTCCACCATTGGAACCTTCATTCCCCGCGCAACCCAAAAAGAACGAAGAATTAGGTCATATCGAGAGAATTTGATGATCAAAGGCCTAAACTGAAGATGCTCATGCAGTGCACCCACAAGATAATGTGGCAAAATGGAAAATTCAAGCTAAAAATGCACAATATTTTGTGGATCAAGAGGAATTCTTGGTTTCACTGGCGTCATCCCTGCATGAAAAAGGCATTTTTCAGATCCGCAGCCCTTCGAAACGGAATCACTGCCAAGAGTCTTCAGGAGAAGTGGCTTTTGATCCAGGACAATCCTTTGGAAACAAAGTTCCCGTTTGAATGGGCCTTTGCCCATCGATGGGTATGGGTACGATAGCCGTAAAGCACCAGGCCGACGGCTGTGGAATAGGTAGGATTTGATAATGCTGCTCCCATTTTCCCCAATCCGGAAGGAATGCCTTGACGAACGGGCAAATCAAAGATCTGCTCGGCCACATCAATCACTCCTTCCAACAAAACAGTTCCTCCAGTCAAAACTACCCCGCCGCTAATAGCCTTTTCAAATCCGGCCTGTTTGATATCCTCCAGAGCGAGGCTCATAATCTCCTCAACACGAGGCTGAATGATTTCGCAAAGGATCTTCCGACTGATCGATTTAGACTGCCTGCCTCCCACACTAGGAACATCAAACGAGACATCTTCAGCAATCAGGGTAGACAAGGCGCAACCATATTGCCGTTTGATCTTTTCTGCTTCCGGAATAGCCGTGCGGAGACCTACAGCAATATCGTTGGTGATCTGGTCGCCCCCCAGGGGTAAGATCGAAGTATGACGAATGGCCCCCTGTAGGAACACGGCCAGATCAATGGTCCCGCCGCCGATATCAATAAGGGCCACACCGAGTTCTTTATCATCGGCGCTGAGAGTACTCTCGGCCGAGGCCAGTTGCTGCAAAACTGTGTCCGCTACGATGATGCCACTACGATTCACCGCGGTAACAATATTCTGTGCAGCCGTAGTAGAGCTCGTGACAATATGACAATTCACTTCAAGCCGCGTACCTAGCAGTCCAAGCGGGTCCCCGATTCCATCTTGGCCATCAACCACAAATTCCTGGGGTAGAACATGCACAATTTCGCGGTCCGTAGGAAGAGAAACAGCCTTGGCCGTTTCGATCGCCCTGCGAATGTCATCCTTTCCGATTTCCCGATTATGTGCATTTACAGCCACCGCCCCGCGACTATTA
>JBGOVH010000070.1:0-8755 GCA_041478005.1 Terriglobia bacterium
GCACGATTTCTTTACTGACGTTGCATGATTGGTTAGCATCAATTACGATTTCAAAGGTGAGGAATTTTGAATCGGTATGAATCGTGATGATCGAATTCAAAAGAACGTGGTTGGAGAACACCGAAGAGGAACCCGCTTGACAACATCATGTCGGGAGCCATGAGTGGTTCACCTGTGGAACTGGCGCCCCCTCATGCGAGAGAGAATTTTGTGATTTTTGAGAAATTCATTAGAGCCATAAAGTCTCACCAGATGCTCGAACGCGGAGACCGAGTGATTGTGGCCGTCTCAGGTGGAGCCGACTCAATGGCACTGCTTTATCTTCTCTTACGGATCAGGAAAAGATTCGATCTCGATCTGATTGTGGCACACCTTAATCACAAACTTCGTGATGTGGAATCGGACTCGGACGAGCAGTTTGTTCGAGAAGTTGCTCACCGAGAGCAGCTTCCTTGCGTCGCAGAATGCATTCCCACAGAAGAAGCCTACGATTCCAGCGCGGGAAACTTGGAAAGCTGGGCGAGACAAAAACGCTATGATTTCCTCGATCGATTGGTTGCTTCCTTTGTGGCTCAAAAGGTTGCTTTAGGGCACACTATGAACGACCAAGCTGAAACGCTGCTCATGAGACTTATGAAGGGGAGTGGGACAATGGGTCTGGGAGCGATCCCCCCCAAGCGACAGGACCTTTTTATTCGTCCCTTGCTTTATGTTGAGCGAGAGGAAATCATGCAGTTCTTGTTAAACAAAGGTTTGGGCTGGAGGAATGATTCCTCTAACCAAGATCTGCGTTTCTTGAGGAATCGAATCCGAGGAGAACTGATTCCTCTATTGCGAAGTGGGTACAATCCGAATATTCTTCGGCAACTCTCCAACACTTCGGAGGTATTGCGTGAAGAGGCCCAGGCCATGAAAGTATGGGTGAATGAGACATTTGCTCAAGAGGCCATCGTTGAGGAGGGAAAGGTCGTTTGGTCCGTTGGGAAATTATTAAATCACCCCCCTGGACTGCAAAAGGGACTGGTGATGAAGTCATTGAAGGAGCTGGAGAAAGGATTCATTTCATACTTGGACGTGGACTCAGTCATGGGCCTCTTGAAGCAAGGAAAAAGCGGGCGGTCCTTGAAGATGAATGGGCGAAGAGTCTTCCGAGATTTTGAGAATTTGGTTTTTTCAAGCTCAAGGTCAATTCCTTGTCCAGCAAAATACAAATATCATCTCATGATTCCAGGCCAAATTGAGCTCCCACAAACTGGGACACTATTTCAGGCCACTGTGGATGCCATCCCGTGTGCCAGTGGACTCCATAATCGTTGGGAATTTCTGTTGAGTCCTGAAGAAATAAGAGCAGGGGTCTGGGTGCGAAATTGGCAGCCGGGAGATGCTTATTGCCCTTCCGGAGCTCGCTCACCCAGAAAGCTCAAGGACTTGTTTGCACGCAGAAAAATACCTAGGAGACTTAGAGTTAGCTGGCCCGTGATTGTCACCGATGATAAGATAATTTGTGTAAGAGGCTTTCCAGTCGCAGCCGATAGAACGAGTCATGCGATATCAAACGAGATAATGAAGAGGATCATCATAGTTGAAAGGAATATAGAGGATGAAGCCGGCTAAGATTCTGTTTACCGAGGACCATATTCAAAAGAGGGTGGAGGAAATTGCGACCAACGTTTCGCGTGATTTCATGAGACAAGAATTGTCCGTCGTCAGCTTACTCGAAGATTCCTTTATCTTTATGGCAGATTTGATTCGTAAAATAGAAGGGGAAGTGGTATGTTATTTTATGAAGGCGGATATTGACGAAGGGGAAGAGAGAGTCTCGCGAATCAAGCGGATTCTGTATTCTCCGGAGTTGGATATTCACGATAAGAACGTTCTGCTGGTTGGGGGAGTTTTAGACACGGGTATCACACTGGACTATATCACCAAACACATCCTCCAAGGAGGACCACGGGTTCTTAAGATTTGTTATTTGATCGACAAACCTAAGGCACGCCGAATTTCCATTAACCCTGATTATGCGGCATTTGTATTAGATAGTATTGATCCTAATTATTTGGTGGGTTATGGTTTAGGTTACGAGAACAAATATCGCAATCTCCGTTATTTGGGGAGTTTGGAATAGATGTCTTGATGGAGGTTGATTTGAATTCAACAGTAAAGACCTTGTTACTATGGGTGGTACTCATTATCACTGCTGTCCTTTTGTGGCAGGTCGTACAGCGGGCTCAGGGGAGCGGGGAGAAAGACTGGAATTTCTCTGACATCATGAATGAGATCGACAAATCCAACGTGACCAGCGTTGAGATTATGGGCAGTGAGGTGAGGGGTAAATTTAAAGACCAAAGTGCCTTTAGGACCACTGTGCCGAATTATCCAGAATTCATCAAGACTCTGCGAGACAAGGGGGTTTCGATCAAGGTCAAGGAGCCGACTCAAAGTCCCTGGCTAACTGCCATAATCTCGTGGGCTCCATTTATTTTGCTAATTGGATTTTGGATCTTTTTTATGCGTCAGATGCAAAGTGGGGGGAACAAGGCGCTGTCTTTCGGAAAAAGCAAGGCCAGGCTTCTTTCCGCCCAACAAAAAAAGGCCACCTTTAAAGATGTGGCTGGCGCAGAGGAAGCCAAAGAGGAACTGCAGGAGATTATCGAGTTTCTAAAAGAGCCGCAGAGGTTTCAAAAGCTGGGGGGACGTATTCCCAAGGGCGTGCTTTTGGTGGGACCGCCGGGAACAGGAAAGACCTTGCTGGCTCGAGCTATCGCGGGTGAAGCGGGGGTGCCGTTCTTTTCAATCAGCGGTTCAGACTTTGTGGAAATGTTTGTTGGTGTGGGAGCTTCACGTGTTCGAGACTTATTTGAACAAGGCAAGAAGAATGCACCTTGTATCATTTTTATCGATGAAATTGACGCTGTAGGCCGACATCGTGGTGCAGGTTTAGGTGGCGGTCATGATGAGCGGGAACAAACCCTCAATCAGTTGCTGGTCGAAATGGATGGCTTTGAGTCCAATGAGGGAGTCATCCTGATCGCGGCAACCAACCGGCCTGATGTTCTGGATCCGGCGCTGCTTCGTCCGGGGAGATTTGATCGACGCGTCATCGTCGGACGCCCTGATGTCAAAGGCCGGGAAGGAATACTGCAGGTTCATACCAAGAAAATCCCACTGGCAGAGGATGTTAACATTACAGTTTTGGCAAGAGGGACACCGGGATTCTCGGGCGCTGATCTGGCCAATCTGGTCAATGAGGCGGCTCTGAGTGCGGCTCGTTACAATCAAAAGTCGGTGACGATGACCGATTTCGAAGGCGCTAAGGACAAGGTCTTGATGGGGGTGGAGCGCAAATCTCTGATCATCAGTGATGCCGAAAAGAGAAACACGGCTTATCATGAAGCCGGCCACGCCCTTGTAGCGGCGATGCTTCCCAATGCTGATCCCTTGCATAAAGTCACCATCATACCGCGGGGAATGGCTCTGGGTGTGACCATGCAGCTTCCGGTAGACGACAAACATACTTATACTCGAGATTACCTGGAGGGCCAGATAGCCATCATGATGGGGGGCCGGGTGGCGGAAGAATTGTTCCTGGAGCATATGACAACGGGCGCTGGAAATGACATCGAGCAGGCAACCGAAATGGCCCGACGCATGGTCTGCGATTATGGAATGTCTTCCCTTGGACCTTTAACGTTTGGCAAGCGTGAAGAGCAGATATTTCTGGGGCGCGAGATTGCCCAACATCGAGACTACAGCGAAGACACAGCAATTAAGATCGATCATGAAATTAAAAGATTTGTATCAGAAGGTTATGAAAGCGCAAAGAAAATCCTAGGTGAGAACAGGGAAATCCATTGTCGCATCGCAGAAACATTACTCGAAAGAGAAGTGCTCGATGCTAACGATGTTCGGATGATCATTCAGAATATTCCTCTAGAAGAAAAACCCGAACCCGTCTCTAAGTCCAAGCCTGGAACGCAAGAGCAGACAAAGAAACAGGTGGTTCAGTCGCTCTCCCCCTCCGTCTCTCCCCTGGTGGATAAGCAGCGAGAAAAGCCGGCGCCTGCATAATCAGTCTACTGTGGAAGAAGGTATCTGAGTGCTTCCTCTCGCACTCGACTTTGCCCGCATTTCAAGGTAGCCCGTCCAGCATTTGTAAAGAGGCGCATCCTTCTGCTTCGTCCTTACATCCCTGATCAAAAGAAACGCTTTTGAAGTTGTGAACTCGGAGTTACCGAATGCGGTCACGAGTGAAATTTGAGGTTCATCTGCCCACCAGGAAATTACTGCTTGGGGAGAGGACTTTGATCATGGGGATTTTGAATGTGACTCCCGATTCTTTTTACGACGGAGGCCGTTATTTCAAAACGCAGGACGCCATTGCTCGTGGGCTCCAGCTTGAAGAACAGGGGGCGGATATTCTGGATATTGGGGGAGAGTCAACACGCCCTCCGTTCTTCAACTTGCTTCCCGAGGCTGAAGAGATCAAGAGGGTCATTCCTGTTATTGAGAAATTGCAAAGACGCATAAGAATCCCCATCTCTGTTGATACTTTCAAATCAGAGGTAGCCAGAGTAGCCATTTCGGCCGGTGCCGAAATTGTGAATGATATTGGAGGTCTAAGGTTGGACCCGAAGATGCCTGGTGTTATTGCCTCAACGAGGACGGCGGTCATTCTGATGCACTCTCGGGGCAAGCCCGGCTTTATGCATCAAATGCCAAGAGTCAAAGATGTTGTAAAAACTGTCATGAAGGGATTGCGTGCGTCGATAAGAAAGGCATCCGACGCGGGAATCAAAAGAGAATGCCTAATCTTGGATCCAGGCCTGGGGTTTGGGAAGAAGGCTGAAGACAATTTGAATTTGCTTGGAAATTTTGATTGTTTACAGCAGCTGGGGTTCCCTTTATTGGTAGGAACTTCGCGAAAATCTTTTCTCGGAAAAATCTTGGAGAAACCTGCTGAACTTCGACTCCTAGGAAGCCTGACAAGCGCGGCTGTTGCTTTGATAGCGGGAGCTCATATTCTTCGAGTGCATGACGTGAGTGAGACGCGTGAAGTGGTCAGGGTTTGCGATGCAGTGATCCATAATTCCAGGAATCGGTCATGACTTTCTTCGACTTTCTAAACTTCGACAAATTCACCTGGAACGCCTTGATCGATATCATCATCGTAAGTGTCCTGATTTACCAAATACTTTTACTGATCAGGGGAACTCGTGCAGTTCAGATGGCGCTGGGCGTCGGGTTTCTGGTTGTTTTTTTCTATTTCTCCCGCTGGCTGAGACTAGAAACAGTGCAATGGATCCTGACAAATATCCTGCCGTATTTTGTCTTCGGAATCATTGTTCTGTTTTCTGCAGAGATTCGTAGAGCTCTGGCGAACATAGGAAAGAATCCTTTGATTCGAAAGTTTTCGCAAAAGCCTTTTGTGGAAACATTTGACGAGGTCGTCATGGCGGCTACCACGCTGGCTTCGCAAAGAATTGGTGGACTGATCGTTATCGAGCGCGAGATTGGATTGAAGAACTACATCGAGAGTGGAATCGCCGTTGATGCAATTCTGTCCTATGATTTACTGGTGGCTATTTTTTCACCAGGTGCTCCCCTCCACGATGGAGCGGTAATTATTCAAAAGGACCGTATCACAGCTGCAGCTTGTTTTTTGCCTCTAACTGTGAACCCGAAATTAAGCAAGGAACTCGGTACCCGGCATCGTGCAGCGATTGGCGTGACCGAAGAATCAGATGCTGTGGTGGTGGTGATTTCGGAAGAAACTGGAATCATCTCTCTTGTTGTCGGCGGCGATATTGAGCGCAACCTCGACGGTGATTCCCTCCGCCAACATCTTGAAGGAATATTTGCAGGCAAAAGCGGACGTGAAAAGGCGCTGGGGCTGTCCACCCTAATGGAGGGGAAGTGATTCGCTTCATGTTCCCCTTAAGGGATTTCTTTGTTAGAAACTTGCGGCTAAAGATCATTTCTTTGGTGATAGCATTTTTTCTGTGGATTGCCCTAACCAGTGAGCCTAAGTCGGAAGTTGGTTTCAGAGTCCCGCTAGAATTTAGAAATTCGCCGCAACATGTCGAGGTGCTCGGCGACACAGTAAATTCAATTGATATTAGGTTGAGTGGAATCTCAAGCCTTGTGAAACGAATTGATGTGTCTGACATC
Organism: Terriglobia bacterium; assembly: GCA_041478005.1. Lineage (GTDB taxonomy): Bacteria > Acidobacteriota > Terriglobia > Versatilivoradales > Versatilivoraceae > JBGOVH01. The sequence continues at coordinate 6,169 of JBGOVH010000070.1, forward strand.
AGTGCTTCAGTGGATCTTTCGGATTGGAGCCTAGGAGAAAGGACCTATTCCATTACCGGGGCTAATCTGCGAATTCCGTTTGGAGTCAATGTTACGAAGATAACCCCCAACAAGATTAGATTACGGTTTGAGGAGACCCAACAAAAACCCGTCGAAATCAGGCCGCGAGTCGTGGGCAAGCCAGCCGAAGGTTTTCAAGTGGATTCTATGAGTTGTCATCCTAAAGAAACAGAATTGGCAGGCGCAGCCAGTCATTTGGCAAGGGTGCAGTTTATTCAAACCGATAGCATTGATATTACGGGCCGTTCCGAAAACTTTAAAGGCAAAGTGCATCTCTATGTGGAGGACCCCCTGGTGAGATTGGCAAAGGACCAGGAAACCACAGTTGAAGTTGTGATCTTGCCCAGGTCCATGAATGCGCTTGGAGGCAAGAGATAAGAGATACCGTTTTGCCCCAAATCTCCTGATCCAAAGCGGAAATTAGCCGATAGAGCGAGTAGACCTCAGGATGAGAACGGAGCCTTGAATCCATATGGAGAAATTATTTGGTACTGATGGAATCAGAGGTGTTGCTGGTGAGTTTCCTCTTGACCGGATGACGATTTACAGCATCGGGTGCGCTTTGGCAGAAACGCTCCTGGAGGAGTGCAAGAATCCCCGCATTCTTATCGGAAGAGACACAAGGGAATCGGGTATGTGGATTACTGAGGAACTGGTCGAGGCCTTAGGAGCGTGTGGGGTTGCTTCTATAAGCGACGTTGCCGTCATCAGCACTCCTGGTTTGGCCTATTTAACGCGGATCCATCGATTCGACATGGGCATCATGATTTCTGCTTCCCATAATCCCTTCGAGGATAACGGGATCAAAGTTTTTGGTAGAGACGGCTATAAGCTCACGGACGACGTGGAGTGCAAGACAGAAGAGCGGATCTACCATTACTACAAAAGAAATGACAGGTCAGGCAGACGGAGAAATCATTCTCGGAACAATTCCGAAGACTGTTCGCAGTTGGTTCATGACTATACGTCCTTCCTCACGAAACAATTTGACAGCGATTTAACCCCGTTCCGGATAGGCTTGGACGTCTGTCACGGTGCCGCCTTTTCGATTGCTCCAAAGGTGTTTGGGAACCTCGGTGCTTCAGTCTTGGTTATCAATGACCAGCCCAATGGAAGGAATATTAATCAGGGCTGCGGATCCTTGCATCTTGATGGGATCACAAAGCTCGTCAGGAAAAATCGATTGGATTTTGGCATCGCCTTCGACGGTGACGCAGACCGATCTCTCTTCATAACAGCCAAAGGAGAAATCTTTGACGGCGATCATATTCTCTATGCGCTCTCGCTTTATTTCCAACGGAAGAATCAGCTGAAATCCGGGAAGGTTGTAGGTACCGTGATGACAAACTTTGCGCTGGAAGTGGCTTTGGGGCGGAAGGGCATTAACTTGATCCGAGCCGCCGTTGGAGATCGATATGTCTTGGAGGAAATGAAAAAGGTTGGGGCTAACCTAGGCGGGGAACCGTCTGGTCATGTGATCCTGAGCGACTACCACACAACCGGCGACGGTATGCTAACTGCAGTCACGCTGGCTTGGATCTTGTCTTCCCAGAGTCAGAGCTTGGATGCCTTGTCAGAAGGATTTCAGCCTTTCCCTCAAGTCTTGGATGGGTTGCGGGTTCAGAAGAAAATACCACTTTCGACCTCACCTGAAATCATTAACCTCATTCGTGAGGCTGAGATGCATTTGAAAGGAACTGGCCGGATGGTAGTTCGCTATTCTGGAACCGAGCCTTTGCTGAGAATCATGGCGGAAGGAGAAGACAAAGCATTAGTCAGGTCGCTGGTAAACAAATTGAAAAGAGATCTCGAACTCCAGTTTTCGAGCATCTCTTAAGTCTTCTTTTATTCTTCTTGCTTTGGGCTAGTCTCTCCAATCTATTAGTCCTTGATTAAGCCGGAAATTTGCATTTAATTCTTGAACGTTCTGGAACATAGATCCCACGAGGGATTCTGGGGGCTCATCGATTCTCCTTTCAGGACCAGCCGGTGCTGGGGTGGAGCGCTAGCAGCAGTGGATCACGAAGGTTGAGGCTCAAATGCAATGCGATTGTCTCCAACGGTATCTAAGCGCTTGAGGATCCAAAGGATCTTCTGCCTCAAGTTTCGTCTGCTGACCCCCAGTCGCAGCACCGGGCTGTCGCCATCCTGGCCGAAGACGGCAGCAATGACAAAGTACTTCAGCCGCAAGGTCTGCAAGGTGTGGCGGGACTCCCGCTGCGGTAGCACCTGTTGGCGAAAGAACGTGATCAGGTTATAAAACAAAGCTCGAACCAGCATGGCGGCCTCCGTGCCATAGAACGTTTCCAGACAGAATCCTTCCAGACCAAAGTCCTGCTTGGATTCTTTGACGACGTTCTCGTCGGCCGCTCGCAGCCGATAAGTGCGCCAGATCTGTTCCGGCGTCTTTTGGCTGGAAGTCACATACACTCCCAATCGATACTGCCGCCACTCGGCATCCTCTTTATAGAGCGAGAGCTGGCGGCCCGCGGGCCGGTTTTCTCCGGCCGCCTCCCGTTGCCGCACC
>JBGOVH010000154.1:0-6192 GCA_041478005.1 Terriglobia bacterium
AACCCCCGGCTAATGGCTAGCAACCCTTTGGGTTGCCATGCGGTTTCCATGACTGTAAATGTCCAAACTCCAGGGAAAGGCTCAGCCTTTCCGCACATCGAGCGGCACAGCCGCCTACCCTTGGTCGCTTTGAAGGCCCCAACGGTTGGCAGGAAACTAAGAGGAACTCAACCCTGCTTGACACTCTCCAGATACTTCCTGGCCCACTCTGGGCCCTGGTACTGGCTGCGGGCTCGAGCGAAGTACAGGAACAACAAGATAACGGCTAAAGCCAACAGGGTTTTTCCAACCAATTCATTGGGCGGCAAAATCATCACAACGAAAATGAAGAATCCCCAGGCTAAGCCAAAACGCGCCACCAGTTGACTGTAGGACCCCAGATTCCAAACTGCGTCTTTCCGCCAGCAGGGGTGTCGCAAACCCAGATAGACCGGCATTAGATAAGAAATATAAAACGTGACCACGGAAATGGAAGTTACAACTGAATAAGCGCCGGAATAAACTAATGCAACGAAAGCCAGGATGGCACTGGACCAGATGGCAGCATCGGGGGTGCCATGCTTTGGACTGACTCGTTTCCAAAGGCTGGAAAAGGGCAAACCATGATCTCGGGCAAAGGCGTAAATGGTTCTGGAGCAGGAAGTGATGCAAGAAAGCCCGCAAAACCACATAGCCACAGTGGCGATGGCCGAAACCCCCACTCCAGCGCGGGTTCCCAATGCCTGGGATAGAATGGCCACGACCGCTGGCAATGGCCGCCCGGAAGCGTCCGTGGCACTTAGAACGGCAGCGGTATCTTTTACCGCCAGGCACAAAGACAGGAGCAGGAGGTAGCCAACGACAGCTGAGACCGCTACAGACATCACAATGCCCCAGGGCACCCTTCGGCGCGGATCATGGGTTTCCTCCGCCATGTGGGCCGACCCGTCAAAGCCTGTAAAAGTCCATTGCGCTTGCAACAACCCTAAGATAAAGGCCCAACCGTACGAACGCCCATTGCTGTTGATGGCCTGTACAAGGTAGCTGGCTGGTTGATGAGGAGCAAAAAAAACTAGGGCTCCAACAATCAAGATGACACCGGCAATGTGAATGGTCACGCTGGCATCATTGAGAAAGGCTACCCAGCGAATACCAAAGTGGTTGACGTAAGCGTGAGAAAAGAGAATGAGGGCGTAGAGAAGAAGCAGATTTCGGGTGCTGCCACCAATCCCGATGAGTGGCGCCAGGAACAGAGCACAACCGTAGTCGATGCCAGCGACTGCGGTGATGAGTGCTACCAGATTGAAACATGCGGCCGTCCATCCCCAGCCCTTTCCTCCGAGCGCCGCGGCCCAGTGATACATCGCGCCAGAAGTTGGAAAGGCAGAGGCCAGCTCCGCCATACCCAATGCCACCAGCAAAGAGAAAAATGCCACTAGTGGCCATCCCAGCGTCATTTGAAGCGGCCCTCCCATTTCAAACCCGTAACCAAAAAGAGTTACAGCCCCGGTCAGAATTGAAATGATAGAAAATGAAATGGCGAAGTTGGAAAAGCCGCCCATGGTCCGAAACAGCTCTTGAGCATACCCGATTTTGCTTAATTCGCGAGCATCTTGATCGAGGGTTTCAGAATTGGCAGGCTTCTGCGTGGAATGGTCCGTGGAGGCTTTGGTCACCATGGGTTCCGGGGTTTATCGCTGCTATGACTCTATCATCTTTGACCAGGGCAAAACCGCGCCCATTGAAACAATGTGAGTCCATTCATGTCAAGCGAAATGACTGGTGAGGGTACCTCAGTTACGGGGGGAATCTTTGGTAGCCACGACAAACGCGGTTGCGTTTGTCGTGGACACGCGTGCCGGCGAGGGGAAGCCCATGATAAATTCAGTAAGGGTTCGTTTATGAAGGTGTGAATAAATTCCCGCTCCTGGGCCAGGAGGGGGGCTGAAGGCCGTTAGGCGTTCAGGGGGAGTGGCCCACTGTGGCGATTCGCGTCCATCTTGGGTTTGCACGCGACCCTGACCACCCCCGAAGCCCCCGCGGGCTTCGACCCCTCTTAAAATAAGGGGATTTTTTCACAGCTCCCCTCTCCCGCAATGGGGCGAGGGGGGAAGTAATCATTAGGTTTACCCCCTCGCGCCCATCGGGAGAGGGGTGGAGGCTTGAGAAGCCTCCACAAGGCCGGGTGAGGGGGGCATCAATCGGAGACACTTGCTCTAACACCTGCCGATCGTCTGGAGATTAGCGCTCTAAATTAATGTGGTAATATGAAACCCACTGTTATGGATCGTTATGCATCCATATCCGTTATCTCATTCCAAAGATTCCTCATCGATTCTAAGGAGACATTCTTTCCATGCGCAGATTCAAAATTTTTCTGATTATCTTTCTTACTTGTTGTTTAGGGCTCACAGCACCAAGAGCGGCGATTCTGGCTGCAGCCCAACCACAGAAAATCATTTTGGACTGCGACCTTGGCGGCGATATTGATGATGCTTTTGCACTGGCCTTAGTTTTGACTAGTCCTGAATTTGAGATTTTGGGGATTACCCTGGATCATGGGCTGACCGAGAAACGCGCTCAGATTGCCTGCAAAATGCTTTATGAACTGGGCAAAGAACATATCCCTGTGTCGGTCGGCAGGCAAACCCCCAATGTGGTGGGCAAAGACAAGGAGGTGGGTCCAAATAGCGCCCAGTTTCATTGGGCGGAAGGTTTCTCCAAACTTAAACCCATTAAGACGCCGGCACCCGATTTCATCATTGAAATGCTGCGAAAGTATCCGCACGAAATCATTCTTTTCACGGTTGGACCTGTTCCTAATATTGCCGATATCCTTCAGAAAGATCCTGAAGCTTTAAAGTTGGCCAAGCATGTCTATTCGATGTTTGGCTCTTTCTATCTCGGATACGGGAGTAGTCCGGTGCCTAGTGCCGAATGGAATGTCGCTGCCGACGTCGCCTCGGCTAAGCGGTTTTCTGCATCAGGAGTTCCTATTACCTACGCCGGATTAGACATCAGCGACTTTGTCAGACTGGAAGAAAAACAGCGGTGGAATCTCTGGCTGCGACAATCCCCACTCACAAACGCCCTGAGCGGGCTCTATTCGTTGTGGAGTGCAGAGACGGGAAATCAGACTCCGGTTCTCTTTGATGTGGTGGCCATCAGCATGGTGCTTTGGCCGGATCTATTCAAAACTCGTGCTGCAAATGTTCGAGTGATCGATGGCGGATTCACGATCATAGAAGAAGGTCAGGCGCCCAATTGTGAAATCGGCGTCAGTGTGAATAAAGAAGAGTTGTTGAAACGGGCCGTACAGAGGTGGACCCAACAAAACCTCGGGCGGTGAGTGGGAAGGAATACAGAATAACCATTGGGAAGGACTTTCTGGTCCTATGAGTATGAGAAAGATAATTATCTTGGTTTGTGTGGTTGCGGTCTCCGCAGCTAGCGCCATTTCAAATTGCGCTGACTGGCCTCAATGGCGGGGACCCAAACGTGATGGGGTCGTTGACTCTTTCGCGCCGCCGATGGTTTGGCCTGAAAAACTAAGACAAATCTGGAAGGTAACGGTGGGCTCTGGTCATTCTTCCCCGTCGGTTGTGGGAGAGAAGATTTTCGTTCATACACGGATCAATGAGCAGGAAGTTGTATCTGAGATCGATCTGAATTCAGGCAAGCAGCTGTGGCAGGATCGTTATCCGTGTCCCTACACGATGAATCCTGCCGCCGTCGCGCACGGGAAAGGCCCAAAATCAACTCCTGCTCTCTTCAACGGAAAGCTTTATGCGCTGGGTATTAGCGGCATCTTATCTTGTTATGATGCCAGCAAAGGCAAGCTTCTTTGGCGTAAGGAATTTTCCAAAACGTTTAAGGAGACCTCACCACTTTTTGGGGTATCGATGTCACCCATTGTGGATGCCGGTCTATTGGTTGTTCATGTGGGAGGACACGACGAAGGAGCGTTAACAGCCTTCGATGCCGAGAGGGGTGAAGTTAAGTGGAGTTGGAGAGGAGATGGTCCCGGCCATTCATCTCCTATTGTGGTTGACTTGGAAGGAACACGTCAAATCGTAACTCAAACCCAAAAGTTCTTAGTGGGCGTTGACATTCATGATGGGAGACTTTTATGGAGTATCCCTTTTACAACTGAGTACGACCAGAATATCGTGACCCCTTTGCTCTATAAGCAGACGATCGTCTATTCCGGCTTCGCCAAAGGGACCACCGCCATCAAGCTCGTCAAACGTGAAAATCGCTGGAGGATAGATAAGGCTTGGGAGAATCCAGAAATTTCGATGTATATGAATTCCCCGGTCGCGGGCGGTGACCTATTATTCGGGTTTGCTCATAGAAACAAGGGGCAATTCTTTTGCCTGGATGCCCGTACCGGTTTGACGCTTTGGACCAGCCCGGGGCGCCAGGGCGAAAATGCCTCAATCGTCCAGGCGGGTGATCTTCTTTTGCTTTTGACTAACGATGCAGAGTTGATCATTGCAAAAGCCACCGCCAAGGGATTTGAACCCGTTCGGCGCTATTCAGTAGCCCAAAGCCCAACTTGGGCTCATCCTATTCTTATCGGACACAGGATTCTTATCAAAGACGCTGACACGCTTTCACTCTGGAGCGTGGACTGACAATTCTATCGAAGACTGGTTTTTTCCCTCGAATTCGAATGTCTGTTTTCCAATGTACACTTTACTGTAACCGGGGTCGCTGACCTCGGTCAGGCATCTTGGGATGCAAAAGGTGCATTGACCCTGGCTAGTAGGCCGTGGGTTTTTGGTGAATCGTTTCTGAAAACACGACCACACCCAGCAAGAAGGAGGTTTTGATGTCTGTTTCACATGGGAATTACATTGGTGGAGAGTTGATCTTGCCCAAATCTGCTCCAACCACACCTGTCTTCAACCCCTCTCGAGGCGAAATCATTGCGCTCGTGCCGGTTTCCGGAATGCGGGAAGTGAATCAGGCTGTTTCTGCCGCTCGTTCTGCCTTCCCTGGCTGGGCAAATACTCCGTCTGTAGAAAGGGCGCGCATTCTTTTTCGCTACAAAAGCCTGCTTGAAACTCATTTTGAGTCTCTAGCCCAATGCGTAACGCGAGAGCATGGCAAAACCCTGGAAGAAGGACGTGGTGACGTTCGTCGTGGAATCGAGGTCGTCGAGCTGGCGTGCGGCATTCCTTCACTCTTGATGGGCCAGTCACAGATCGATGTCGCGAGGGGAATCGACGGTCAACTCTTGCGAGAACCATTGGGCGTTTGTGTGGGGATCACCCCTTTTAACTTTCCTGCCATGGTTCCCATGTGGATGTTTCCGCTGGCTATCGCGTGTGGCAACACTTTTGTGCTTAAGCCTTCCCCCAAGGTGCCTTTGACGGCTCTTCGTTTGGCAGAGCTGGCCACAGAAGCAGGACTCCCTGGCGGTGTGTTGAATGTGATTCATGGAGACAAGGAAGTGGTTGATCATTTGCTGCGCCACCCGGATGTGGCAGCGATCAGCTTTGTGGGATCCACACGAGTAGCGAAGTATATCTATGAGACCGGAACCGCTCATGGAAAAAGAGTTCAGGCGGCCGGTGGGGCTAAGAATTACATGATTGTGTTGCCAGATGCCGACCTGGACAGTACTTGCGGAGCCATTATGGGCTCGGCCTTTGGGTGCAGCGGACAGCGCTGCATGGCCGGGAGCGTGGCTGTCGCAGTTGGGAAAGTGGCAGATGCTTTGATGGAGCGCCTCGACCATGCCGCCAAATCCCTCAGGGTGGGCCCCACTGACGGAGGATCCGTTGTGGACATGGGTCCCCTGATCGATATGGCAGCTAAAGAACGCGTGTTGAGCTACCTGGAGTCAGGTCCAAAAGAGGGTGCCCAGTTGGCAATTGATGGGAGAGGCGTGGTTCTCACCGAGAGCAGCCACGGTTTCTTTGTGGGGCCGAGTATTTTTGATCATGTTCAACCAGGCATGAAGATAGCCCAGGAAGAAATCTTCGGTCCAGTACTTTCCGTCGTGCGCATTTCCAGTTTGCAGGAGGCAATCGAGCGTGCCAACCAGTCCCCGTTTGGGAATGGCGCCGTGATCTTCACTAGCAGCGGAGGGGCGGCCCGTCAGTTTGCTCGCGACATTCGTTGCGGGATGGTGGGCGTCAATGTGGGTGTTCCCGCGCCAATGGCCATTTTCCCATTCACGGGTTGGAACCAATCTTTCTTTGG
>JBGOVH010000533.1:0-3013 GCA_041478005.1 Terriglobia bacterium
AAAGGTACGGCAGTTCTCGAATTAAAGCGGCAGGATTTCATTTCAGATCAGGAAGTGCGCTGGTGCCCGGGTTGCGGAGATTACTCCATCCTGGCTCAAACGCAAAAAACGCTTCCGGAATTAAATATCCCTCGGGAAAAATTCGTTTTTGTTTCGGGGATTGGATGCTCCAGCCGTTTTCCCTATTATGTGAATACATATGGATTTCATAGCATTCACGGACGAGCGCCGGCTTTTGCCACCGGGATTAAGGCTTCGAGTCCCGACCTTTCCGTATGGGTCATTACAGGGGATGGCGACGGTCTGAGCATTGGCGGCAATCATTTCATTCACGCGATTCGCCGAAACATAGACCTCAATCTCATCCTTTTTAACAATCGCATTTATGGATTGACGAAGGGACAATATTCGCCAACCTCCGAGTTTGGAAAGAAAACCAAGTCCACACCTTACGGGTCCATTGACTATCCTATCAACCCAGTTTGCATGGCGCTGGCTGCCGAAGCTACCTTTGTGGCACGTTCTATAGACGTGGATGTAAAGCACCTTTCCAGCATCCTCACACAGGCCGCTCAACATAAAGGGATGTCGTTTGTGGAAGTCTTCCAGAATTGCAACATTTTTAACGATGGAGCTTTCAAGCACTTTACTGAACGTGAGTTTAGAGAAGACCGAACCATCAATCTGGAACACGGCAAGCCTCTTATTTTTGGCAAAGATCGAAATAAGGGAATTCGCTTGAATGGATTGAAACTAGAAGCGGTGGCACTAGGGAACGGGGTCAGCGAGGCCGACCTTTTGGTCCACGATGCTCATGCGCAGGAACCCAGCCTGGCCTTCATGTTGGCAAGAATGGATTATCCCGAGTATCCGGTTCCTGTCGGGGTATTCCGCTCAGTGGCAAAGCCAACTTATGAAGAATTGCTGCAAGCCCAGGTGGATGATTCCATCAGTCGCCTGGGACCCGGCAATCTGGAGAAATTATTGAATAGCGGGGACACCTGGACTGTAGATTAAGGATTCTGAATGCTCTGTCCTGCTTGTGGTTCCGACAATTTACCGGGCGCTGATCGCTGCGATGACTGCATGCAGCCGTTGGCGAAGCTCGACGTCCCGCGTCCGACGATCGGGTTTCAACAGAGGCTCATGGAGGATTCAGTCTCCCACTTGAATCCATCCCCTCCCATCAGTCTCCCAGGCTCGGCGCCAGTGAGCGAAGCTATCCAAACTATGAAAGAGCATAAGGTGGGGTGTGTCTTGGTTCTGGAAGAAAACAAGCTGGCGGGGATCCTATCGGAAAGAGATCTTCTTTACAAAGTGGCGGGAAATGACCGGCCTCTTAATGAAATCAGAATAGGAGAAGTGATGACCGCTCAACCGGTCACGCTTAGTCTGGACGACTCGATCCGGTTTGCTATTTACCAAATGTCAGTCGGAGGGTTCCGACACATTCCAATTCTCGAAAGCAATCAGCCTGTCGGCATTATCTCCGTTAAAGACGTACTTCGCTACCTCTGCCATTCCGTTCAAAGAAAATCGGCTGGTGGTTAATGATGCGAGTCTTTTGTCGGGCGCAGTCTTTAGTTGGAAACTCTCTTCTTACCCACTCAACAACTGACAAGGGCTTCGCCCTTGATATCCCAGCCCAGAGGTGTTGAAGGGCCGAGCTCCGCGAGGCTGGCTTCGCAGAGCTCAGCCCTCCATCGAGTTCTACGGAATCTGAAACGAGTACAGAATTCTCGTTTTGGCTGGCATAACGGTCTAAGGACTTACTGCCTTTTCTCGGTATTCTGTCTCTTGCCTACAGCACATGCAGAGACCAGGGGCATAAGTAGTGATGTTGCAGATCTCGCAGTAATAATAAAAATCATAAAGCTTTCCATCACGAAAAAATTGCGATTTGACTAGTTCATATTGGTTCAACCCAGGCAATTTTTTGATCGTCAGCCTGAAGGATTGGGCGTTGAGGCGCTTCTCAATGAGAAGTGTGTCCACCACTTCGTGGGGTTTAAGAGGATAAAGCCTTCCTTTTTCATCTTTCAAGGCAATCCAATTCTTCTTCTCAACACAGGAAATCTCTTCGAGACCCATGTCTAAACAAACCATCACACCGTTAATGACAAGATTGTCTCCTGTGTCATTTGTCTTAGTGGCTTGCAATTTCGCCGGCCCCAGTGCTTGAATCAGAAATAATAAATCGAGAGTCAGAAACAAACTTCGTATTCTTGCCATAAATTCGTACCCCATCTTTAGTTAACTTTGAATTATAACATGCAGATTCACCCACCCCTCCTGCAATCAGCCGTCATTTGTTTCATTTGAACCCTTCGGCTGAGTAGTTTAAAATGAAAAAGGCTTGCCAGTGAGGCGTTGGTCTTAATCCTGGAGATTCTGAGAAACCTTTGATGGCACCCCGACAAAATGGTCTCTCCTGCGGCTTGCCCATAACTGCAGACAGCCCGGTTCAGGCAGTTTGTTGCACGCTGGACCTCGGCAAGAGGGGCTATCAAGAGAGTCTAGCGATCCAGTCTGAAATCGTTCAGAGGAGAAAGCGCCATCAAGTACCCGATTGTCTCTTGTTTGTGGAGTATTCCCCTGTTTTTACCCTGGGAAGAGCTGGAAAGATCGAGCATTTGTTAGCTTCTCATCAGGATCTGGAAACCAAAGGGATTGAGTTCTATGCCACGGGGCGAGGCGGGGATATCACTTATCACGGGCCAGGCCAGTTGATAGCCTATCCGGTTCTGGATCTAAAGGCCCACTTGCGGGATATAGACGTCTATCTGAGGAATCTGGAAAGATGTATTATTGAAACCCTGAAGGACTTTGGAATCATTTCAGGGCGGATCAAGGGTCTAACAGGCGTTTGGGTCGGAGATGAAAAAATTGCCGCAATCGGAGTGCGAACCAGTCAATGGGTGACCTCACATGGGCTGGCGCTTAATGTCAATACGGATTTATGCTATTTCGATCTGATTGTTCCCTGTGGAATCCTGGAGAAAAGAGTGACTTC
>JBGOVH010000541.1:0-2954 GCA_041478005.1 Terriglobia bacterium
AAAAGCGCTGTCTGGCCTGTCACAACGCGGAGCTAAAGACATCCGATCTGATTTTGACCTCTCGCGAAACTGCGCTCAAAGGAGGGAAGAGTGGTCCTGCCTTTGTGCCCAACCAACCTGAACAAAGTCTCCTGGTTCGTAGAGTTATGGATGGACAGATGCCTCCGGGCGACCCGCTGCCAAGGGAAGACAGGGAGATCATTCGAAAATGGGTTGAGGCAGGCGCTCCGTGGACAGGATTTGACTTGACAAAAGGGACGCCACCACGTCCTCGCGCTGATTTGAATTGGTGGCCGTTTCAACCATTGAGCAATGCCTCCCCGCCAGAGCCTGCCAGCATTCCAGCCGAGTGGTCGGTTTCACCGATCGACCGATTCGTTTACGCCAAGCTCAAAGAAAAGGGCATGCAGCCCTCTTCGCCAGCCGACCGCAGAACGTATATTCGCCGGGCGACATTCGACCTGTTGGGACTTCCGCCCACTCCCGAAGAAGTTGAAGTCTTTGTTCATGACAAGAGCCCTGCTGCTTTTGAAAAACTGATTGATCGCCTTTTGGCCTCTCCTCATTACGGGGAGCGCTGGGGGAGGCATTGGCTCGATGTGATTCGGTTTGGCGAAAGCCACGGCTACGAGCAAAACCATTTGCGCGAAAGGGCCTGGCCATTTCGAGATTATGTGATCCGCTCTTTTAACCAGGATAAGCCTTTTAATCGGTTGGTATTGGAACACCTGGCGGGGGATCAGATTGCACCCAACGATCCTGATGTGGAAGTGGCTACAGGTTTCCTGGTAGCCGGGACTCACGATACAGTCAAGATTGAAAATATTGAAGGTGAGTTGCAGAAGCGTGCCAACGATCTGGATGATATGGTACTCGCCACGGGGACTGCTTTCCTGGGACTTACAGTTAACTGTGCTCGCTGCCACGACCACAAGTTTGACCCGATTCAGCAGGCTGACTACTATCGGATGCAGTCAGTCTTTGCTGGCGTTCAACACTCCGAGCGGGAACTGGCAACCCTCGAAGACAAACAGCGTCATGAAGCTCAGGAAAAACCTCTACTCACCGAGCTGGAGCAGGTGAAACAACAGATGAGCAAGCTCAAGAAGCAGGCTCAGCCCATATTGGATCAGCGCCGGGATTTGATTGCTAGGAACTACCGCCCTCCGGTTGATGCCAGAGGGAATGAGGAAAAGTTTCCTGCAGCCCCGGCGCGTTTTGTGCGCATGTCCATTTTGGCAACCACTGGCTATGGCGAGCCGGCTCTCGATGAATTGGAGGTATGGACCGAGGGGAGCGAGTCGATTAACGTTGCCCTTGGTTCTCGTGGCACGAAGGCAATAGCCAGATCAACACGGACGGACGGAGCGGGCGCGGCGTTCTATAAACTCGATTTCTTAAATGACGGCAGGTACGATGAGATCTGGATTTCGGGGGAACCACGCACCGGGGAAGTAACGCTCGAGTTTTCAAGGATCGAAACCATTTCGCGAATTACTTGGTCTCGTGACCGTTCCGGAGCAAACCAGGGAAGATTCCTGGACCGGCTACCCATTGGATATGTTTTTGAAATATCGACAGACGGAGCCCAGTGGAAGAAGGTGGCCAGCTCCGAAGATCGCTTGCCCTATGGGGAGGAAGATCGAGAAGAACTCTTCTTGTTAGCGGTTTTGTCCTCCGCAGAACAAGCAGAATGGAAGTTGCTGAAACAGCGCAAGACCCAATTGGAAAAGGATCTGACCGCTTTGCCGAAGCTGCCCACCGCTTATGTTGGAAAGTTTTTGCAGCCTAAGGAGCCCACCACTCTGGCCAAGCGCGGCAACCCAATGGACAAAGGGGAGGTCATCAACCCAGGGAGTTTGAGCACTTTACGCAAGATATTGCCAAGTTACGAGCTGGATGTGAATGCCCCGGAAGGGCAAAGACGTCTGGCCTTGGCCCAATGGATTGTGGATGACCGCAATGCCCTAACTGCCCGAGTTCTCGCTAATCGCCTCTGGCATTACCACTTCGGCAAAGGCCTGGTGGGGACGCCCAGCGATTTTGGCTTTAACGGAGAACGTCCCACTCATCCTGAATTGCTGGACTGGCTGGCCCAGCGAGTGCAAAGTCTAGGCTGGCGGATGAAGCCATTCCACAGAGAACTGATGCTGTCTGCAACCTATCGCCAATCCAGCACAAGTAATCCGGCCTTTGCATCGATTGATAGTGAGGCCCGTTATCTCTGGCGTTTTCCTCCCCGGCGCTTGGAAGCTGAAGCTGTCCGAGATTCCATTCTGGCTGTCACTGGAAAGCTCGATCGAACCATGGGTGGCCCTGGATTTCGGCTCTACAAATACACAGTGGATAACGTGGCCACTTACTACACTCTCGAGTCTTTTAGTGCCTCAACCTTCCGTCGTGCGGTTTATCATCAGGCGGCCCGGTCGGTGAAGGATGATTTGCTGGGGCCTTACGACTGCCCCGACTCGGCCCTGCCTGAGCCAAAGCGCGTCGTAACTACGACGGCGTTGCAAGCGCTTAGCTTGTTGAATAGTCCATTCATCCTGGACCAGTCTCGTTTCTTCGCCGAACGTTTGACCAGGGAGGGCGGTAAAAATAACGCCCATGCTCAAGTGCTTCTAGCCTTCCAACTGGCCTTCGGACGCAAACCGAAGCCGCAGGAATTGGAGGTTGCGATGGAGCTAATTAGGCAGCACGGGCTGCCGATCTTTTGTAGGGCTTTGCTGAATGCGAGTGAGTTCATTTACATAATGTAAATGTTCGTCAACCTGTAAAAAGAAAGCCGTGAAGAGCATTACCTTAGTGCTTCGTTTCATAAATTCGGTCACGTTTCATTTGATGGGTAGCCACGATCACCGCGCCGTTTGCGGTGGTCACGGACCCAGCCACGAAAAGCCCACGGCCAATGCAGGAAGCGCATTGACTGTGGCTACCAATACCCCAGAATATGT
>JBGOVH010000203.1:0-5415 GCA_041478005.1 Terriglobia bacterium
CTGGCTGGGGCCACCCGACATGCCGAGAAAAAGGATTCGCTTGGCCTTAGCTGGAAAGGGTGGCATTTTTGGCGCCATTGGGTTCGTCGCGTCAGCGAGCAGGTTTTCGTTCAGCAACGATGCCAGACCGACCATGCCCACGCCGCTCCAGCATTCTTGAAGGAAGAACCTTCTAGTGACTTGTTTGAGAAATTCGGATCTCAACATCGAGTTGATCATAATTGCCTTTCCCGAGGATCGTCCGCGTAATTGGGCTTGAAAACCGAGGACGACGACGAAATTCCTCAATTTTCATCAACCGTGGCGCCGCAAAGGACGTCATGGCTGCGCTCCCCCTCACTCCTCCCGGCCCTGAAGGTGTGAAAAAATTCCGCCGGGTCGGGGGACCCGGCCTACAACACGGTGACAAACCCTTTGGAATTATTGTAGGCCGCGTGCACTCACGCGGCGTTTTCCAATTTTTTCACACCTTCTCTCTCCCCTTGGGACAGGGGTGGAGGCTTAAGAAGTCTCCACAAGGCCGGGTGAGTGTGCGACCCAATTAACGACGCTGTGTTTAACCTACAGTATACTCCTTGTTGTCCTACTCCCGCGTAATCGTTTCGTCCAGGTTGAGAAGAACCCGCGAAACGCCAAACCAGGCAGCAAATTGCGCGGGCTCCACGTTGCTTGGAGTTGTGCCTGGCATTAAGCCTGTGGCGATGTCCTGATTCATTCTCGACCGGTCCAATTCATTCTTTAGATACCCCCGTAAAGTGCGTGCCTCAAACAAGTCAGGATCACGCCCCACACACATCCGGAAGGCACGACGTAGTCTGGCCTCATCGTTATCAGGAACTTCCTTGAGGAGTCGGAGAGCAAATGCCCGAGCCGCCTCAACGAATACTTCGTCGTTCAGAGTAGTCAATGCTTGCAGCGGGGTATTGGAAATGATCCGACGGACCGAGGTCTCATCTGCGGTAGGAGCATCGAAAACTGTCAATCCGGGGTAGGGCGACGTGCGTTTCCAAAAGGTATACATCCCCCGACGATAACGGTCTTTACCGGTCGCCGGAACCCATACCAGATTCCCCCGGCTTAGGTCTGTAATGGACGCGGGTTGTGGAGGGAATACACTCGGGCCCCCAATCTGATGTTGGATCAGTCCGGATGCGGTCAGGGCGATATCGCGAACAATCTCAGCTTCCACACGCAGGCGTGGACTTCGCGCGAGCAAGACATTTTCTGGATCGCGTTCTTTTAGTTCGGGAGTCAGGCGTGAAGATTGACGATACATGGACGAGGTCATGATCAGCCTATGCATGGCCTTTAAGCTCCAGCCCTGGTGGATGAACTCAGTGGCCAGCCAGTCCAGCAATTCAGGATGGGAGGGCTTCTCACCTTGGGCGCCAAAATCCTCGGAAGTCTTAACCAGGCCTCTGCCAAAATGCCGCAGCCAGACCCGATTCATGGTGACACGGGCTGTGAGGGGATTCTTGCCATTGAGCAACCACTTGGCCAGGTCGAGCCGGTTAGGCGAGGAGTCTCCTTTTTCCAGAGGATTTAGAACCGATAACACGCCCGGGAAAACTTTGACACCGGGCTTTAAGAAATCTCCTCGGATCAAGACGTGCGTCTCACGTGGAGTGGACTTTTCCTCAAAGATCATCGCCGTATATTGGTTTGGATTGAGCGGGTTTGGAGTCTCGACTAGCAATTCCAATGCCTTCAGGCGCCCTTGGTAAAGGGTGTCACTTTCCTTGTAATATTTCTCCAGATCCTCTTCCTGAGCGAGTTCGCGCTGCCCGGCAGGTATTTTCAAAATAGCTTGAACATTGCTGGGAAGGTTTTTCAAGTCTATCTCTTTTAGAGTTTTTTCCCATTCTGCAACGAGGCGGGGCATCTCAGATTGGCGTTTTGCGATTTCAGATTGCAGGCGAAGTTTCTCCAATTCAAAATCCGCCGAAATCTCGCGGTACTTTGAAACCTCAGCGGGATGGACAACCTTAGCGATCGGCTCTTCCTGGTTGTTGAAAAATGCGAAGAGCTGATAGAACTCCCGCTGTGAGATCGGGTCGTATTTGTGATCATGACATTGAGCACAGCCTGTAGTCAGGCCCAGGAAAACGGCTCCGGTCGTCTTGACGCGATCGAACACGGATTCAATACGGTACTGTTCCTGGTCGACTCCCCCTTCCTCGTTGATCATCGTATTGCGATGAAATCCCGTAGCTATCTTCTGCTCAATCGTGGCGTTTGGCAGCAAATCCCCTGCAATCTGCTCAGTCACAAATTGGTCGAAGGGCATGTCCTGATTTATTGCCCGAATCACCCAATCGCGATATCGCCACATAACTCTGGGTCTGTCGAATCCAAAACCGTTAGTATCGGCATACCGCGCAGCATCCAGCCAATGCCGTCCCCAGCGTTCGCCATAGTGAGGAGAGGCGAGGAGGCGGTCGACCAGGCGCTCGTAGGCATCAAGCCCCTTGTCTGCGAGGAACTGATCTGCTTCTTCCGGGCTTGGGGGCAAGCCGAGTAGATCCAGGCTGGCGCGCCGAATCAGTGTTGACTTGTCAGCCTCTGAGGATGGTTTCAGCCCCTCCTGTTCCAGTCTGGCGAGAATGAAACTGTCGATGGGATTGCGGACCCATGCCGGGTTTTTCAATTTGGGCTCAGCAGGTCTTATAGGAGCCCGGAATGACCAGTGATTGGACGCCTTTCCTTTGTCTTGCGAAACCTTCGCATCGGGCCATGGGAGGCCGATCTCGACCCAGCGCTTCAGGGCAGCAATCTCGATGTCCTTCAGCTTGCCAGTGGGTGGCATTTTTAGTGCGCTGTTGTATTCCACTGCCTGGACCAACAAGCTCTCCTGTGGTTTGCCCAAAACCGCGGCACTCCCCCGGTTTCCTCCAGCAAGGATAGCCTCACGGCTCTCTAGGGTCAGCCCGCTCGTTTTCTTCTGGTTGTCATGGCAGGCAAGGCAATTGTTGTGGAGCAGCGGTCGGATTTCCATTTCAAAAAACCGGATGGCCTCCGGATCGAAGCTGTCATCAGATTTTTTTTGTGCAAACGCTGTTGCAGAAAAAACGCTGGCGAAGAGAATCCAAATCCGCAGAACTGCCCAACTGATCATTCACGTCTCCTGAAATCTTGCTTCCGAAATAATATAAGAAATGTGGTATCAGCTCAAGGGGCAAGAGAATGCAACCGGCTTCGCCGCAGGAATTTCCGCTGCCCATGAAATCGCACAGGCAAGGAAAAAATACACAGCAAGCGAATACTGCTTTGTCCAAGCCGATATGTGGGAACTCGCGATGCGCCTCCTTGGCAGCGGCACTTCAAACATGCTTGCTCAGCAAACGCTTGCGTCATTTCATAATGTTTATCTGATCTGTGCCTCATTGTAAAGTATTATGGGTCATTATAGAATCACAACCCTGCTCCTGCGAGCTGCTTGTTTCTTGAACTGATTCATGATTTTGGAGGTCAACTTGACAAGACGTCAGTCAACAAGGACTTCGTTCCTATTGCTTCTCTTCTTCATTTTGGGGTTGAATGGCTATTCAGCAAAACTTTTTGACAAGTCAACGAAGAAGCAGTTGACGCTTTACTTGGATGAGATTTGCCAGTGGATCATGACTTCGGACCTGGACAAAATAGCAAAAGCTGATGGTGCAGATGAATGGATCCAAGCGACCCAGGGGGACCTCACTCGAGCGTTGATCGTCGGTTTCGAACTTACCAAGAATCATCCCGAATACCTGGATAAAGCGTTGCAATGGTGTGACCATTTCGCCAGCCAGCTAAAACCAATTATCACCTTTCAAGGGAGTGAAGCCGGGTTCTGGGAAAGCGAACGTTCAAAAGGAACGATTGACATTCCCGCCTCCAATAAGGCAGCACTGACACTGGCCAGAATTTGTGTTTATGCAGATAGCGGGCGCAAGAAGAATTATCAGCAAGTTTTGGAGCGCTATGCAAAGTTCATAATAGAGGGAAGCAAGGAAGACCTTCAGGGGACAAAGCGCAATGTGAATCAAGGCTGGATCTTCAGGGAAGGGGAAAACAAAGGGGCGCTGGGTTGCAGCAATTGCCAGTCGGAAATGTTGTCGAAACCATCCACCATCGCCACAGCCACAGGCGCAGCCTTTTTCGCCCATCTTTATGCGATCACCCACAACCGGCAGTACCACGACATTGCAGCCGAAGCCATTGACTGGATTCTGAAGAATCGCAAGCCAAATGGAGAGATTCCGAATTTGCCAGAAACAGAGAATTCGGAAGAAAGACCCATCACCATGGTTGCCACTTGCACACAGGCAATCCTTGCGGGTTACTATTTGTTAGATGATATGAGTCTGAATGAGCGCGCGGGAAAGGAAATGGAAAACACGGTCAGGCAGACGATGCGGGTCCAGAACGATGGCGGCTTGTGGGGCGAAGGTGCGGATCAACAAGGGAGTCCTGGAGCCGCAAGCCTATTGAGCTGGTATTTTTTAGCAGGCACATCAGATCAAGCCATCCCTCAATCCTTGGACAAGTTTTGGCAGACCTTATTAAATCCAGTTCACCGGCAATCTTTCGGAGTACTGATGAAAGCAAACTCAACTAGTCAAATGGGTCTGGCCACCGCGGAAATGATCAAGCCGGGGATTGTGTTCAAGAAGTACTAGCTAAGCAAGGGCTCGCGACCTTGATATCCCTGGCTACGCAAGCTACTGTTGGCTGCGGCAAGAAGTCAGGAGCCAGGAGTCAGAATGGCTGAGTGTTTTGTCCAAGCCCCGCTAGGGGCGAAATCTTTGTAGCCCAGGGTGGAGCGCAAGCGGAACCCTGGGTTCGCGGTCCCATTCCAAATCCTCTCCCTCTCCCCGTGCGCGGGGAGAGGGCTGGGGTAAGGGGCGTGAGTTGAGAAAACGAACACAAAATTCCTGTTTTGCCGCGCATAACGGGCTAAAAGAGTCTGAACCACGAAATACACAAAAGAGCACGAAGTAACATTGATTTTTGCCACAGGATGAAACGCTTGGTGTTACACCCATCGAAACTGTCCAGTCTTTGTCATTTCGTGTGGTTTGTGGATTTCTTGCAGAAGTCGCTTTACCGCTTTGGTAGTTCGATGATTCTCAAGTTGCGGAAATTCAGATTTGTCGTGGGATCGTGGGCTTGTAGGCTGATGGTTCCAGTGACTAAGCGGGCTTCTTTGCGAGCGTCGGAGCCTTCCGGTCGTTCGTCTGTGTAATCACTGACCTGGATGCCATTCACCCAGACTGAGAGATGACGTCCATACGCGGTAATAGTCTTGGTGAAGTATTCCCCATCATTCGGGATTACTCGCCGTGCGGCTTGGTAGTGATAAATTCCACCCGTTCCGAAATCCACCGCCTGAGTGCGGTCTTGATTCTTGTATTCATTACGAATTTGAGACTCGTAGCC
>JBGOVH010000346.1:0-4138 GCA_041478005.1 Terriglobia bacterium
GCTCGAACCCCAAGTCGTTTCCAATAGCCGAAATTAACGCGATGTTATCGACAAGACTCACGGCACGGAAACGCTTCCTCCCATCCACGGCAGTGCCATTCCCCAGATCCGTTGCAAAATGGGATGCAGTACTGGCGCTTCCTCCATTGCCAAGAATAAACACGTTTCTTTCATTCAGGTAAGCCGCGTGGATCATTTCCACAATCTTCTCGACTTCATCCAGGCGAATTTCGTCCAGACACTGCCGGACTTCATTAAGATAATGGCTTGCAAAACCTTTCAGGGACTGTGTCTTCTGATTCTTGGGGGCATTACCGCTCAATGTGTTCTCCACGTCTGGAGGATTTGGAAACGAATAAGGATTTCAGCCCGTTAAATCTTCCAGGTGTCTCGCTTAATGTTGAAAATTACCTTTGTCCCATCGGACTCAAACTTGAATGGCATTTCCTTGTATTCTTTCAAAGCCCGCCGGAGCTCCTCCTGCCTCTCGACAGGACAGTAAAATAGCATGAACCCCCCGCCGCCCGCTCCCAGAATTTTCCCTCCGAGGGCTCCTGCCTTGCGTCCCCGCTCGTACATGTGTTCCAATTCGGAATTGCTGATCCGGCTAGCCAATTGCTTTTTCAGGCGCCAGCCTTCGTGCAGGTATTCCCCGACCCCGGCCAGATCTCCATTTTCCATGCATCGCCGCAGTCCAAGAACCTGTCTTTTCATGGCGCGCAAAATCTCTCTTCGTTGGTCGGTATTCGATCTTTGCTCTATCAAGATCTCTGCTGCTGAGCGGGTCTGATTGGTATAAAAAAGGAGGCAGGAGGCTTTTAGAAGCCGTTTGGTTTCTTCTGAGATCTCTATGCGTTCACTGGTGACCTGGCCGTCTGGATGAAAAGTGAATTGACGAAAATTTCCGTAAGCCACAATGTACTGGTCTTGCCTGCCAATGGGTTTCCTCAGGATATCAATCTCAATGCGACAGGCCTCCTGAGCCAGGCGCTCAGCCGAAACCAGCTCCCCTTGATATGCGTAAAAAGCGTTAAGTAATCCCACGGTCACAGCGCTTGACGACCCCAGGCCCGAGCCTTCCGAAGGGATATCGGCCGTTGTCATGACTTCAATTCCCGCGGGAACCCCCACAATGCGCATCCCCTCGCGAATGAGTTCATGCTGGATCTCGTCGACCTGGTCCACGATTTCCTTGATTTTCCAACTAAGAACAATCTTCTTGTCGTAACGTTCTTTTAGTAGAACAAAGATGTACTTGTCAATGGCAGTGCTCAGGACCATCCCCTCTTCGTTGCGATAGAATTCTTTGAGGTCAGTTCCGCCTCCTGCAAAGCTGATTCGAAGGGGGGTCTGCGTAATTAACAAGATGAATCTCCCGGAAACCTGAAACTGAGGATATCCATTTGGGCTTTCCGGTAATTGTCCAGTGTTCCGATATCGAGCAGGTATTCAGTGATCGGGTAGCCATGCATCTTGCCTATGAGACGCGGCAAGACATCAAAGCCAATATCGGACACCGGCCGATCGGGAAAGAAATCCAGGATCCTCGGCGACGCCCAGTAGATTCCCGCATTCGCCAGATTGCTCTTGGGCCTGAGTGGCTTCTCAACGAAATCCATAATAAGGTTCTCAGGTCCTAATTCGGCGATGCCACACTGCTCTGGCCTTTCGGCGCGAAACAGCCCCATGGTTAATAGTGAGTTGTGACGCAGGTGAAACTGTCGCATGGCTGCTAAGTCTGCATTGGTCAAATTATCAGCGTAAAGCACTGCAAAACACTTTTCCTGCCTGACAAACTCGGCGTTGGCCAGGATTGTTCCTGCACTCCCCAATAATTCATTCTCAAAGAATAAATGGATCTGGATGGGCCACCGGCGAGATTCAATAAACTCCTTTACCATCTCGGGCAAGTGATGGACGTTAAGGAGCACCTCCGTAATTCCATGCAGCTCACAGAGGCAAATCCAATATTCCAGTAGCGGCTTTCCGTTGATAGGCAGAAGACACTTTGGGATCGAGTCCGTCAAAGGCTTGAGACGAGTCCCACTGCCGGCAGCCAAAAGAAAGGCTTTCATATCCTTGGAGTGACAATAGGAGCGGCTGGAGACGTAATACCTTTGCAAACTCTGTCTGGGACCGGAGATCCAGCGGGTCTTACTTGTGATCCTTCTGAGCGAACTTTGTCAACGGTGCCACCGTTTCGTAAATGTCCTCAACGATGTAGGTGGGTTTGTTCATCGTCGTGTGATAGATCCGGATGATGTATTCTCCAATGATTCCCACGCAACCGATGAGTAATCCGATACAGGCGAGCATAAAGGTTTCCAGCAAAACGAGACGCTGACGGCTCCCGGCGATGTTGGCTAGACTCGCAATGAAAAGTAATCCTCCAACCACGAGTACAGCCCCTCCAATGAGTTCGACTACCTGGAACGGCCGCCGAGCATACCCTGTAAACAGGCTCATGAATTGATTGAGCTGAGTGAAGAAGTCATAGCGCGACTTCCCTTGGTTTACGCGGATCCCGTGGGACACTTCGACTTCCGCGTACTTTAAACCCAGCAAACCAATCGAAGCAGTGAAAAAGCCTCCTGCTTCGGTGTAGCGGGCGATTTCCTTGGCAGCCTGGTTGGTATATGCTTTCAGAAAACAACCGGTATCGGTTTGCACGAGGCCGGTGCGCATTGAAATGAAGCGATTGATGAACTTTGAGGGAAGCTTGCGCCGTAAGAACGGATCTTTGCGGTCCCACCTTTTCCCGCTGACCACATCATAGCCTTCGCGCATTTTGTCGAATAGCTTGGAAATATCTTGGGGATCATTCTGCAAATCCGAATCCATAGAAATGACGATTTGTCCCCGTGCATGTTCGAATCCTGCAAAGGTGGCGGGATGCTGGCCGAAGTTCCTTCTTAGCTTGATAACCTTGAGATAAGGGTCTCCCTCCTGCAATTTGTGCAGTATCTGAAAGGAGCCATCCGTACTCCCGTCATCGACCATGATGATTTCGTAGTTCAGGCGAAGGGGAACCAACGCAGCCGTTAGTCGTCGATGCAGTTCCTGCAGATTTTTTTCTTCATTTAGCAAGGGGATGACAATGGAGAGATCCATTAACATTTGGCCCATTTTCGAAAATAATTGCTAGATTCTACAACCGAGAAACCCTCGTTTAGATATGCCTTGATCGAAGCATAGTTGGCAGACTCTGTTCTGACTAGAGCAAAATCCACTCTTGCCTCGAACCATTTCAAAGCCTGGTTGACCAAAGCCCTGCCAATACCTTTCCCCTGGAACTTAGGCGCTACGCCCACGAGAACGATCGTGCCGTAAGGTAGCGGGCTGGACGGAGCGTCGATCCGGCAAGCGATAAACCCGCTTGGCTCTTTGCCCGAGTGACTTACAAGGACTGTGTCAGCCAGCCCCTTTATGCAACAGTTTGTAATCCATTCCGAGTGCAAGTCATCGCACTTCAGCTTGGAAAGCTGGTATTCCTGATGAAATCGGTCTTGCCCAAAAACTCTCCTGGCAATCCGGGCTAACTTGGGAACTTCGTCCAAACTGAAGGGTACTATATCCATCGATGATTCCTTTCGCAAGCTAACCCTGCTGCATCGATGGAAAAGCGTTAACATCCCGGAGAGGTATTCGAAGCCATTTTGCTCTAAGATATTGGAACCTGCAAGGTCATCGGCTGGCAAACGGCATGTTACATATTCAAAGTCATTCAACGTAGCATGAAGACTGTCGAATAATTGAGTCTTGATAATTCGATTATCTGCGTAATTATTCCCAAAACTCAAGAATACTTCCAATGATCCAACTCTCAAGCCGAAGTGCAATGTATCCCACTTCCTCATGGTCAGGTGAGCTACTCCTCCGATTTCCTGATTTCGTCGAGCGATCCATGTATTGCTTGGGTTTTCGCAGAGTATTCTCAAGATTCGATGGGTTTCTATAGAAAGGAAAGGCTCCGATCGGGGGTGGATCTGTCTGATCTTTCGTTCCAAAGGCTGGTAATCTTGAGATGTGATCCTTTGACTCAGTACCGCGCGCTTGGCCTGATTCGAGGAAGCTCTTGGTTTATTGATAGACTGACCTCGGATTAGTCACACACCTTTGTGAAGTGACCGTCGCTGAA
>JBGOVH010000587.1:0-2704 GCA_041478005.1 Terriglobia bacterium
ATCCAAACTCAAAGCTTATTTTCTCGATAGCCAGGCGCCGAGGCTCATACAGCAAGCTCATCAGCAGATTGTCGACTTGCGCAAACAGAAAGAGAAATTCTTCGACAGCATTCCCACAACCATGGTGATGCAAGAGATGACCCCTCAACGACAAACTTCACTACTGATCCGAGGCGCGTATGACAAGCCTGGAGAGAAAGTCAATGCTGGAGTGCCCGCCAGCCTTTCTACCCACTTGAATAGTCCAATCAAAAACCGGCTCGAGTTTGCCAAATGGCTGGTGGATCCATCCAACCCGCTTACTGCCCGCGTGGCCGCCAACCGCTATTGGCAAATGTACTTCGGCACGGGTCTGGTCAACACAGTGGACGACTTTGGCTCACAGGGCGAGTCGCCCACGCATCCTGAACTCCTTGACTGGCTAGCCACCAAGTTTGTCAGCACTGGCTGGGACGTCAAGGCCATGCAGAAGACCATCGTCATGAGCGCAACTTATCGGCAGTCTTCCAAGGCAACTCCTGCGTTGCTCGAAAAGGACCCGGAGAATCGTTTGTTGGCGCGAGGTCCCAGGTACCGGCTGTCAGCCGAAATGATTCGCGATCAGGCTCTCTTCTGCGGCGGGCTTCTCGTGGAGAAAATGGGCGGACCGTCAGTAAAACCGTATCAGCCGGCCGGGTTGTGGAAAGAGCTGGCGGGTGGTGAAGATTATGCCCAGGACAAAGGGGAGAATCTGTATCGTCGCAGCCTCTACACTTTCTGGAAGCGAACGGTGGCTCCGCCTTCCATGATGACGTTTGATGCGGCTGGCCGCGAGACCTGTGTTGTGCGCGAATCGCGGACCAATACCCCACTCCAGGCTCTGACTCTGATGAATGATGTCACTTTCGTCGAGGCTTCTCGCGTCCTGGCGCAACGGATGATGAGTGAAGGAGGGTCAACCGCTGAAGACCGCATCCCCTTCGCGTTTCGAATTGCCACCGCCCGTTGGCCGACGCCCACCGAAAGAAAAATCCTCCTGGAAGATTTCCGGCATCATTTGACTTCTTATCACAAGGAACCTCCGGCAGCCTTGAAATTGGTTAGTACTGGTGAGTCTCCCCGAAATGAGAAGCTCGATGTATGCGAATTGGCTGCCTACACAGCCGTGGCCGGACTGATCCTGAATCTCGATGAAACCATTACCAAGGAGTAAGTCATGAATCCGCAACAAGAACACCAACTACTCTTGACTCGCCGTCACTTCTTTGGCCTCACCAGTATGGGCATCGGCACCGCCGCCTTGGCAACACTACTCAACCAGGATCTTCTGGCCCAGGAAAGCAATCCTTCGAGTTCTGCAACTGGTGGGCTCCCTGGCCTTCCGCATTTTGCCCAAAAAGCCAAGCATGTCATCTACCTCTTCCAGAGCGGTGCTCCTTCCCAGATGGATCTGTTTGATTACAAGCCGAAGCTTAACGAGTTGCGGGCCACTGAGCTGCCCGACTCAATTCGCAAGGGGCAAAGGCTGACCGGGATGACGTCCGCCCAATCCAGCTTTCCTGTCGCTCCTTCCATGTTTAAGTTTGGCCAGTACGGAAAGTCCGGCGCGTGGGTAAGTGAGCTGTTGCCGCAGACCGCAAAGGTGGCAGATGATTTGTGTTTCATTAAGTCGATGTACACTGAGGCCATCAACCATGATCCGGCCATCACGTTCTTTCAGACCGGGGGCCAGTTGGCGGGTCGGCCGAGCATTGGCGCCTGGCTTTCCTACGGACTCGGCAGTGAGAATAAAGACCTGCCCGCTTTTGTGGCGATGATCTCCCAGGGGACGGGAAATCCCAATGATCAACCGCTGTACGACCGGCTCTGGGGAAGTGGATTCCTCCCGACAAAATACCAGGGAGTCAAGTTCCGTTCGGTGGGTGACCCGGTGCTTTACCTGTCAAATCCTCCTGGCCTTGATGAAAACGTGCGGCGCCGTTTCCTTGACGATCTGGCCAGGCTGAACCAGCTAAAGCTCGAAGAGTTCGGCGATCCCGAAATCGCTACCCGCGTTGCGCAATACGAAATGGCCTACCGCATGCAAACCTCGGTTCCGGAGCTCACCGATCTTTCCAAAGAACCCGAGCGCATTTTTGAAATGTATGGAGCCGATTCACGAAAGCCAGGGACTTATGCCTACAACTGCTTGCTGGCCCGGCGTCTTGCCGAGCGTGGCGTGCGTTTCATTCAGCTGTTCCACAGAGGTTGGGATCAACATCTTACTCTGCCGAAACAGATTGTCGGCCAATGCAAGGACACAGACCAGGCCTCGGCAGCCCTGATCACGGATTTGAAACAACGCGGATTGCTCGACGAAACTCTGGTGATCTGGGGCGGTGAATTTGGCCGGACAGTCTATTGCCAGGGCAAGTTGACGGCCGACGATTATGGCCGCGACCACCATCCACGCTGCTTCACCATGTGGATGGCGGGCGCCAACGTGAAACGTGGGATCACTCTTGGAGAAACCGACGACTACTCTTACAACATTACTCGCGACCCTGTTCACGTGCATGACCTGCACGCGACGATCTTGCATATCCTGGGAATCGACCACATCCTGCTGACGTTTAAATTTCAGGGCCGACATTTCCGCCTCACCGATGTGTCCGGCGAAGTCGTGAACAAGATTCTGACATGATCCATGGGCACCTTTTTCTTCTACAGGCCCTTAAGAGAGTCC
>JBGOVH010000219.1:0-5279 GCA_041478005.1 Terriglobia bacterium
GGAAGAGGAACATGACCATGACACCGACGTCGTAGGTGGCGCCGCTCAAGAAAAATCCATGCGTACCGAATAGCCCCCAAGGCTTACCCAACACATTGACGACGTGCTCAGAATTCAACGAATAAACGCCGCCCAAAGTAGAATAGGGTGCGCCACCTCCCATCTGAATCGCGAAACCGCACACCCAGAAGGCAAACAAGCCGAAGCCGTACACCATGAAATTCATCATCATGGTGTGATTGGCGTTCTTGGCACGGCACAAACCGGTCTCCACAAGGGCGAAGCCAGCCTGCATGAACATGACCAGGAAGCCGGCGATCAGGGTCCACACGAAGTTGATGGCGATGCGGTTCTGTCCAACCTGGTTTACCACGTCCGCCAAAGTCATCCCCTTCTTCGTGTCGGAGACCACCACATCGCTCACGGTGCCAGTCTTGGCGCCTTCAGGGTCACCCTTGGCCAAATCATCGGTTGAGGGTGGGTTGGCAGCCTTTACATCCAAAGGCGCATCCATAGCCGGCGCGGGCGCTATCGGAGCCGTTGTCGTCGCCGGCGCAGGTGCAGGTTGGCTTTGAGCCCAAGCCCCCGAGCTGCATAGAAGCAGCAGAACTACCGCTGCCCATGAACAAGTCTTCATCTGTCCAAAAAGTTTCATCATGTCTCTCCTTTTGTCTCTCCTTGCGCCCATTTCGCTTCAATGCGAAGGGTCGCGCGCGCATCACGGTGCTCAAATTTTCTTTCCAGCTACTTCCGACAGCTAAACCTTCCAGATGGCCTTCTTCAAATGGGCCTTGTTCAAGACCCCCAAAATCCCGATTAGCGAAATGCCAATTCCTAAAACCACCAAAATAAACCTGGCAGTCAGTGATTGGGTTAGTGTAAGCCCCACTACCGGAATCAACCATCCCACCAGCGCCAGCAAAATTCCAACGATTTGCATATGTTTCTCCTGTTCTTTCCTTGATCTAAGACGTGGTTTCCAGTTGCTTGATGCGGTAAAAACCAACAGCCGAAATGACGAGCAGCACCAGCCCTACAATTGCAATGATTGCTCCCATGCCCCCGCCCAAGTACAACCCAGCCGTAAAGGCAGTAAACCCCACCAGTGTCATGCCCAAATATTTCCCTTGCTGAGAATTAGCAGCCATTGTATTCCTCTCCTTTCTTTGAAGTAGTCTCCTGTGTGTATCTTTGATCCAATTCCGCGCCCTTGTTCAAAACCAGTGTGAGCACCCGAAGCGACGCAGAGGAACTACCGTGCGTCTGCCGTTTTTGTCCGTCCTAAATCGCATTTACTCCCACTTCCCCGGTTCGAATCCGTATGACTTCTTCAATTGGAAAAATGAAAATCTTGCCATCCCCAAATTTTCCCGTCTTAGCAGAACGGGTTACGGCATCGATGCATTGATTGACCATTTCATCAGGAACCACGACTTCAATTTTCACTTTGGGCAAAAAGTCCACGGTGTACTCACTTCCCCGATAGTGTTCGGTATGCCCTTTTTGACGGCCCACCCCACGAACTTCGCAGATGGTCATTCCATGCACTCCCAAGGTTTCAAGCGCTTCTTTGACTTCCTCGAGTTTGTGCGGGCGGACAATGCATTCCAATTTCTTCATATATGGTTCCTCTCCTCATAGAATAGAACTTCAATCTCCCTGTGCTTGATCGTCTGCTTCTCTGCGCCACATTCTTCGCTTCTTGGTAGTCCGTCCTTCAAGAAAGTCCCACTAGATCGGTCTTTAGCTGGTGGGCGATATTCGCAATCTCGGCACTATCCTCAATCTTGGCCCCTTTTCGGTTCTGAACATAAAAGACATCAAAGGCGTGCGTCTTTTCGGTGGCTAATTTCGCAAACGTAATGTTGAGCCCAAGGTCGGCCAGAGTCTTGGCAATCTGATAGCCCAGCCCGATTCGATCATCCACCTGAACCTCAATGACGGTGGCAGTCAGCGAAGTCTCATTGTCAATGTGTACTTTTGGTGGGATAGAAGTTCGGTCAGCCCCATGACTGCGGGAAGGCCTGGAATGAGACTTGAGGTATTCGCCAATATCGACCTGACCGGAGATGACCTTTTTCAACAACTTCTCGACGCGCGGATAATCTTCCCGGTAGAGGCGATGAGCCCCAGTGCGACTGCCAACCTGAAAGACATCAAATACCATTCCGTCATCCCGCGTGTTCAGTTGCGCACTCAGAATATTGAGATTGAAGGAGGATAGACCTCCGGCAATCTGGGCGAAGAGGCCTGGATGATCGCGGGTAACCAAGATCAAATCACTGTAACCTTGGTCAGGATGGTCCACCCACTCCACCACTACCTCCGATTTCTGCAATTCTCTGGCGAGTCGGAGGTGTTCCACGATTTGCTCCACCGGAGTGTAGAGAACATACTTTTCCGGCAGACGCCGGAAGTGGTTGTCCATCGTTCTTGCGCCCACTTCATTCTCCAGCAAACTCATCACCTGCCGTCGAATGTTCTCTACCGCAACGTGGTTCGAAGGCGACGTTTCGTCAGAAAACATCATGCGGTCATAAGCTTTGTAATAAAGCTCCCAAAGCAAGGTATCCTTCCAATCCGTCCAGACGCCGGGCCCAACAGCCAGAGCGTCCGCATAAGTCATCAAAAGCAGCATGTTCAGGATGTCTGGCTGCCCCACGGTCTTAACAAATTCTTGAATCGTGTGGGAATCGTCCAAGTTTCGTCTTTGAGAGACGTGCCCCATGAGCAGGTGATATCGCACCAGTGTCTGGATCTTCTCCGCTTCGTCCGGGTCAAACCTTAGCCGAGACAATGCCTTGGTCACCAGCACCGCTCCCTTGGCTGAATGCCCTCCCCCGAGTCCTTTTCCGATGTCGTGCATCAGCAAGGCAAAATATAAGGAGGATGAATCGTGAATCTCGTTGAAGACTTTTCGATAGGCCTCATGCTTGGGCGTGTTCCCCAGGGCCACCTGGTCCAGCACGTCCAGCGCTCGCAGCGTGTGCTCATCTGTGGTGTATTTATGGTAAAGATCATGCTGAACCAGACAAGTCAACCTCCCGAATTCGGGTAACACCCGTCCAAGAAAGCCCAGCCCATGCATTTGCCGGACAACCGGAGCCACCTTTCCTTTAGACCTCAAGATCGCTCGAAAATCAGCTCCAATGGAGGGTTTGGAAAATGCAGAACGGTTGAATTGTTGAAGGCTTCGGCGAATGAACACCTTGGCCTGCTCCGTAAGCAGCGAGGGTTGCGCCTGACTGAAGCGAAACAGTTGCATCCATTTTTCAGGATCGGCGGTAGATTGAATTTCTGAGACGTGGGTCTTCTTGTTGGCGCTTTTTGTGCCGGGAAAATTAACGAGCTTCCCGACCAGCCAGGGGGTATTTTTTCGGGGATAGGTTTTCAGTGAAGCCAGCACCGCTTCCAGGACACGGGCAATTTTGCCCACTTGAAGGTAATAGTGCTTCAAGAAGGATTCGGAATCTTTCTGGAAACGGTCTTTCGTAAAACTAAAACTCCTGATAACGGAACCGAGCACCGCATGAGACAGTGTGTCGGTGTGACGATTCGTAGTGAAGTGCAGTTCGTTGCGCAGCCGCTGCAGAAATTCGTACGCCAAAAGGGTGCGTTTCCATTCTGTGGAGGAAATTCCGTTTCTCGCGAGAACTTCTTCCATCCGAATCCCGGGATGGAATGCCTTGGCAAACCAGGAAATGCTGTGGAAATCCCGCAAGCCGCCTATGGCCTCCTTGATATTGGGCTCTTGAATAAAAGCAGTCCCACCTTGACTCTCATGACGTTCCTGGATGCTCAGGATAAATTTTTCTTCAAGCGGTTTCCTCTTTTTTTCAATCAGTCGTCCAAGTTTCTTTTCAAACTCTTCAAAAAGCGCTCCATCGCCAACAAGGAAACGTGCGTCCAGCATGGAGACCAGGGAAATCAGATCCTCCTGCCCCATTTGCTGAGTCTCTTTGACCGTGCGCACGCTATGGCCGACTTGGAATCCCATGTCCCAAAGAAGACAAAGCATGTTTTCGATTTGGCGATTCTCTTCCTGACTTTGCCGGCTTTTCCTTAAGAGCATCAAATCGACATCGGAAAAAGGCGCCAGTTCCTGGCGTCCGTAACCACCTAGCGCCACAAGAGCCATTCCCGCTAGCGGCGGCCGGAGGGGATTTCCTGGCGAGGCTTCCGATCTGCCGCAATATATTTGTCCTACCAAGAAATCCATCAGCAGGCTTCGATGAAGCACAACCTGCCATCCCTCCATGCCGGCGCGATGCTTCATCTTCAGACGTTGCATTTCAACACGGTGCAGTCTGCGGCCGTACTGGAGAAGCGATTCCCCTTCTGGCTGAGGATCAGGGCGAAATTTCAGGGTCAGGTGATCGACCATCGTTGGGCTCCGCCA
This sequence comes from Terriglobia bacterium, assembly GCA_041478005.1. Lineage (GTDB taxonomy): Bacteria > Acidobacteriota > Terriglobia > Versatilivoradales > Versatilivoraceae > JBGOVH01. Next base: position 4,400 of record JBGOVH010000219.1, read on the forward strand.
TCCATCGGCTCGGGGAGAGGAACCTGAGGAACGATGGCTTTTGGCAGCTTCAAAGTGAAGTTCCATCATGGGAACAAATTTCTCTCCTCTGAAAGTGAAAACTCCCCTCCTATTTTAGGAGGCTGAAGGCTTAATAATAAGCCTTCAGGGGGGTGGTAAGCATGGATCCTTGCCATGAAAAACGCGGCTTGTCCCCTGGGCCAGGGATACAGTCGTGGAACTTTTCGTCAACCGGTGGTGCCACCGCTGGGAGCATTGGAACTCCTCTGAACATGACGTTCCCCCTCCTTGCACAAGGAGGGGGTCAGGGGGAGGTTTGCGAACTTCCAAGCGCCACCCCCCTGAAATCCCCCCTTGTCAAAGGGGGGACGATTATTTTCATCCGTCGTGGCGCCGCACAGTGGCATGAGAAGCTCTCCTGAGAATTCACCAACCGTAGGATGTGTTAGCCGCTTTGTGGCGTAACGCACCCTACACATCCGTTCCCCCCTTACCCAGGGCGGAATACAAGGGGGGTCGTAGCGGCGTCGCCACTCATCCCACCGGCGAGGTCTCTTTCAGACCGCAGCCCCTTTCATAAAGGGAAACCCTTGCCGTTACTTAGGGGATCCCATAGTAAAGATCAATCCAACCAGCACCGTATCCTGATTTTTAACCAGAGTGGATTCCGGACCACGAGTGAAGAAATCCTTGTCAGACCAGTCACGGCGATACTCCAAGCGCGTAATCACGCTGGGATGCATTTTGAACTCTGTCGTCATCGTGAACTCCTTGACGCGTTGTCCCACAGTCGTTGTAAAGCCATCGTGGTCGTTGAACCATTCCAGGCGCGGAATGAAAGCAAACCGTGGAGTAGCTTGGATCTTCATGTAGCCTGCCA
>JBGOVH010000371.1:0-4016 GCA_041478005.1 Terriglobia bacterium
CATTATTCTCTCCGAATTCTCTCCGATCGAGGGTCGTACCTTTGGAGTGCGGCAGCTTGGTGCCGTTCTGGCTGGCGCCAAGTCGGAACCTCGAACTGACTTGGCGTTGATGATATGTAGCAGCAAGCTGGTGGTTCGACAGATCGAATGTAATCCAGAAAGCGACCGCAAGCTGTCCAATCTCCAGGGCCAGCTACACTGGCTCAGCGGAAACACTTTGAGCGGCGGGATTACTGACTACTTAGTGATCACGAGACGCCTTGTATCCCCTGTTCCGAGCTGCCGATAAGGTGTGATGCGCCGATCGTAAACTATTTCCTTACGAATAAGAGTCTGAATGACATTCTCAGGTTTTTCATCCAAGACTTTCACAATTTCACGAATGGGCAGATTCTGGTTTACAAACAGATTGCAAATCGTTGCTTCTCGCTTAGTCTTGGGTGGTGAAGAAACAATCTTGTCCCAATCGAACTCAAAGACATCTTTCCTTACTCTGAAGCCTTCTCTCTCTTCCATGGTCGCTGCCTCAATCTAATCAACAATGTGTTTGCGTTTTCTAAGTTCGAGCCAACAGGAAATTACCCACATTATTTTTGATCTTCCGTTGGACCGCAAAGAAAATTTTTGTGATTTTGTCTGAAATTCTCTTGACCTGTCCATAAAGAGAATAGTATGCGTTCCAACGTAATGGGTTAACGCATTACAATGGTGGTCCAAACTGCCGGGAGAGGCGTAGAAGGAATACACCCGAAAGATAAGCTAATGGAACTGTGGGAGAAAAATGCGCGAGGGCTTCAAAAGACAAGGTTATCTCAGAATTACTTCTTATTGGATCGTCCTAACCGGTGCGGTGGGAATTGGGCTGAATGCGGGCCCGCCAACAGTTGGTGACTGGCCGCAGCTTCTCGGGCCCACCCGCAATGGCGTGTATTTTGGACCTGCATTGACGGATTCCTGGCCCAATGCAGGACCACCTCAGGTTTGGAAGAAGAATGTAGGTCAAGGATTCAGCGGCCCAGTTGTGGTTGCAGGACGACTTATTCTCTTTCATAGAATCGGCAACCGAGAAACCATTGAGGCTCTCGATGCCAAGACGGGCCGCCAGCTCTGGTCTTACGATTATCCTACCAGCTATCGCGACGACTTCGGGTTCGATGAGGGGCCTCGCGCCGCACCGGCCATTTCGGATAATCTTGTCTTTACATTTGGCGCTGAAGGCATGTTGCATTGCCTGGATTTCAACTCGGGGAAAAAGATATGGAGTGTTGACACTTATCAGAAATTTGCTGTCCGTAAGGGCTATTTTGGCGCTGCCTGTTCTCCCTTAATTGAGGGGGACCGAGTGTTACTCAACATTGGAGGAACGAATGGCGCAGGCCTTGTAGCTTTTGAAAAGACAACAAGCAAAGTTCTGTGGACAGCGACCAACGATGAAGCCAGTTATTCTTCGCCTATGGCCGTGACAATTGGGGGAGCGCGCCACGGCTTGTTTTTCACCCGCAACGGCTTGGTAGACATTGATCCGTCAAATGGCAAAGTTCGTTACCAATTTCGCTGGCGGGCCAGAAATCAAGCTTCTGTCAATGCAGCCACGCCACTGGTAGTTGGCGATTTGATTTTCTTGTCTGCCAGCTACCAGACGGGAGCAATTCTTCTCCAGCTCAAAGACTCTGAACTGAAAGAGCTGTGGTCCTCCGATGAAGCACTCTCCAACCATTACGCGACTAGTGTGTATCGTGACGGTTATCTGTATGGTTTCCATGGGCGGCAGGAGTATGGCCAAAGTTTGCGCTGTGTGGAATTGAAGACTGGCAAGGTGCAGTGGAGCGTAGACCGCTTTGGAGCCGGGACGGTAACTCTGGCAGGCGTGCATTTGCTCGTTTTCAAGGAGAGTGGCGAACTTTTGCTGGCACCGGCGTCACCTAAAGAGTTCCGCCCTGTGGCTCATGCTCAGGTGGTTTCTCCAACGGTCCGCGCCTACCCGGCCTTGGCGGACGGGTATTTGTATGCGAGAAACGAAAAAACGCTGGCGTGTGTCAATTTGCGGAAGTAGGAGGAAAGGGACACGGATGGACGCGGACAAAATGAAACAGGATGGACAGGATCTGCAGGATGAATACAAATCAAGTGAGGCATTCAAACTTAGACAAGGCGGAACCCAAGGCCAAGAAAAGGAGACAATGAAACAGGCAATAAACTGATCAGAAATAGGATCTCGTAAAAATACATAAGGCTTTGATAGTCGGCGAAAAAACACATATTTTTTCATAACTCATCATGGACATCCTATCTCTTATCCATGGAACCTTTTTGATCCTGGAAATCCTGTCTATCCTGTTTGGCCTCTTGTCCTTGTCCATCCGTGTCCCATCTCATTGCCGCAGGTCATAACATAAGAGCCGCGGGGGATCGCGGTTGACATAGCTCTGATGATTCTGGTTGATGTAGAGCAACCCCCGGCTAAGCACCGGTGGGCTCCAGGTTTCGTGAGCCAGAAACAAGCGTGCACGGGCCAATTCTCGATATCCCTGGGGAGTGAGATCCAGCCAGAGCAAATGGCCGTGCTCACCGAGGCAAAGAAAATGCCCATCAACCCAAAGTAAGTTCCCGCGAAAAATGCTTTCCGTGATCTTGATTTCGCGACCGTTTTGCTCGACAGTCTCTTCCCACTCTGGGACCTTCCGCCACATCAGCTTGCCGGTTTTCAACTCAAGACAGACCAGCGAAGTGTCCGGTTCGTTACGGCCATCGAATCCATACAAGTAACCGTCTTTCTCTACAGCCGTGTTCCAGTGCGTGCTGAGCTCTGCCGTCGTCCAGGCTACCTGATGACTGCCGCCAGGAAGAATATTGAGCAGGGCTCCTCCCGTTTTGTAACTTGCCGAGACAAACACCTGGTTGCGGATGACTACTGGGCAAGAGGCATTCACCGATTCATAACTGCGGCTCCGCCACGGGAACTGAAAGTCCAGCTTGCCATTGAGCGGATCAATGCTTAAGAGCCCACCTGCCGGTGGACGACTTTCACCGCCGGCAAATACAAAGACTCGCCTTTTTCCTTGAACAACAGCCGGAACTGGAGAGGCGTAACTCGGCCCCCATTGGTCTCCCGCCCCCCAGACCATTTTGCCCGTCCGCTTGTCAAAGGCGGCCGCGCACGGTCCGCCAGGCGCACCTACATTGACGATGAGCAGATCGCCTTCGACAAGAGGGGTCGAAGCGACGCCGAAAAAATCCTGGGGGACCTTGAATTCAGCCGACAGATCCCGCTTCCAATAGACCTGGCCGGTTTGGAGTCTTAAGCAATGTAGTTTCCCTTCGGCTCCGTGGGTATAAACTCGATCTCCATCAATGACAGGGCTGGCACGCGGCCCGTTGTTATAAGCGTAGCGATCCGAAAACTGTGTGGGGTAGCTGAACTTCCAGTAACGCTGCCCGGTCTCTGGGTGCAGGCATTCCACAATCTCCTCGCCAGCTACTCGATGAAGGTAAACCAACCGCTCTCCAAGGATTGCCGAAGAAGAGTAGCCTGTCCCTTTACGCATCTCCCACACCAGTGGCGGCCCTCCGGCAGGCCAATGCTTGAGCAACCTGGTCTCCGTCGAAATCGCATTGTGCGTGGGGCTAAGAAAAGAGGTCCAATCATGCGTCACTGCTGCTTGGGAAAGAGGTTTGGGCTTGGAGTGGTATTGAACATCAGGATGAGGTGTCAATGAGGGAAGCTTGATGTCCGCCGGCCTTTGGACAGAGGGCGGAGCCGGGTCAGTGAATGTCTGCTGGAGGCCGAGGGGTTGATCCCGTCTGCCGAGTCCAGCGACCTTCATTCCCAAGATCACTTGCAGTAGGAACAAAGGAATTATTGAAAGTGGGACTGGGAGAGTTCGCCGCATGTGGTTAGCAATGCTGTTCGCAATTACGATGACGTATTTTCAAGGCGGTTCCACCGCCGGTGAAGTTTGGATGTTTTGAAAGGTAGGGCGCGCCCGCTGGGCGCGCCGCGGACGGCCCAGCGGGCC
>JBGOVH010000359.1:0-4058 GCA_041478005.1 Terriglobia bacterium
AACTGAAGGTGCGGCCAGAGAGACCGGAATGTTGGAAGTGATTTCCAATAGGTACCGCCCAAAAAGTGCCGCATTATCTGAAGATCCCCTTGCCACTAGGACAATCAAGCGAATATCGCGTGAGGAAATAAAATTTCCAAAACGCAATACCTTTTGGGTCTCCTCCTTTAAAGTGCGAGCTAATGCCTGGGGCTGTTCCCTAATTTCTTCGAGCATGAGCGACACTTATTGTCCCTCCGGTCGATCTTCTGAATTCCAAATTACGGCAGCCGTCCAGCAATTCTCCTCATTCATTACGCCCTTCAATTGCTCTCACAACGCTGTCGGCAACTTGGCGTCTTGCTTCCTGAATCGCATTATTTTCTCGAGTTGGATTGACCCGATTGGTCAGCAAGATAATGTAAAGTTCACGAGAGGGGTCAATCCAAATTGAGGTCCCGGTAAAACCAGTATGACCAAAGGCCCCAGGGGATAGCAGACTTCCCGCCGAGCTGCCTTCAGACGGTGTATCCCAGCCCAGCGCCCGGCGGCTTCCTGGGGGAGAGTCTTGGGGGCTCGTGAACCTCTCGACTGTGCTTCTTCGCGCGACGCGATGATGATCATAGACCCCGCCGTTGAGTAGCATTTGACAAAAGATAGCGAGGTCTCCGGAATTGGCGAACAGTCCGGCATGAGCCGAAATTTCTCCCATTGCGTAAGCGTTCTCATCATGGACCTCTCCTTGGAGCGCCCTGCCTCTCCACGGGTCATTCTCGGTTGGCGCAATCCCCTTCCTAACTTCAGTCGGGGGCTTGAAAAGCGCATGTGACATCCCCAGTGGTTTGAAGATCCTTTCCTCAGCTAATCTGTCCAGTGGCTTGCCGGTTATTTTTTCGATAATATCGCCAAGCAAAATGATCCCCAAATCACTATAGACGGATTTTGAGCCAGGCTCGCATTCCAAAGGGACACTAAGAATCCTTTGAACAAACGCTTCCTTCCCTCTCGTGTCCTTATAGAATGGCAAATGTGCGGGCAATCCAGAGGTATGCGTCAGCAAATGTTTAATGGTAATCTTCTCCTTGCCTTCGCCAGTGAAAGAGGGGAAAAAACGGCTGAGAGGATACTCCAGCTTCAGCTGTCCGCTCTCAAAAAGCTGCATGGCCAGGGTAGTGGCGGTGATCACTTTGGTCAAAGAAGCCAGATCGTAAACCGTTTCTACATTTACCTCAGTCGCATTGGTTGAATAAGAGAATTTTCCGAAAGCCTTGTGGCAAACCAGCTCTCCTCGATACCCAACCGCTAATGAAGCTCCTGGAAAGGCTTTCCGCCCGATCTGGTCTCCAACGATCCTGCCCAGGGATTCTTCGAGACGTTTCCTGAGCTCTCTACTTGTCTTTCCCTCTTGGGAGCTTCTATGGATCCTCATATCGATCCGTTCCCGATCAACACCATTTCCAAATTCTGCGATTCCTGGAATTGATACCGGAAGCTTACCGTTGATCGCAATTTCGCCAAAGATTGCTTTGACTGCGGCCGTCTGAGACACATCAGCATTGCTAAAGGTGCAAAGATAATTTGAAACTTGGGGAAATCCTTGAATGATATAAGGATTTCCCAAAGCAATCGTTACGACTGGCTTATCGGAACGATTGAGCCTCTGAATCCAATCGGTCAGTTTCGATGAAAGCCCCACATTCCCTGTACCCGTTACAAGGCGAGCAAAAACCGCGCAGAAGACCACTTCAGCTTTCCGAGCTCTTTCCAGCACCATCTCCATTTCAGCCTCAGGGGTCGAAAGGGAGACTCGGTTAATGGTCAAAAACTCCACCCGTCGCCGCAACTCCTGTTCAAATACACTGGTGTCTTCTTGTGCATCTCTCCCCAGAATTAGAACCAGATCGGCTGAACGAATTCGTCGGACGTCCAAAGGCAAGATATTATTCGAGTCACGGATCAAGGTTATTGAGGCATCGGCCATTTGCTGGGCTTGATCCTGCAACTTTGGGTCATCCACCAGACGTCGTATCGCGGCGAAATCAACACGTTTTTTCTTGGCTAATCCTAACCAGGCTTTGGCTTCAAGAATTTTCTTGACTGACCGATCCAAACGTTGCTGGCTAATCTCACCACGTTGAACCGCCCCGAGCACAGCCTGATAGGCTACGTCCGGAATTGGTGGATCGACGAGCACGTCAACTCCTGCCTTCACAGCCCGGACAGCGGCATCGCCAATCCAGTAGCCATCGGCAAGCGCCGCCATCGTTAGAGAGTCTGTAACCACCAGCCCGTGAAATCCGAATTCATTTTGAAGCAAGTCATCTAGCACCCTGCTAGACAGCGTAGCAGGGATTTGGGGGTTGGGTTCCAGGGCAGGAACAGCCATGTGAGCTGCCATAATGGACCACACATGGTTCTCGATTGCTCTCTTAAAGGGGACTAGGTCAACTGTGTCCAGCCTGTGCCGATCTGCATTGATTACGGGTAAGGCCAGGTGGGAATCTACTGCTGTGTCTCCATGACCAGGGAAATGCTTTCCAGTGGCTAGAACTCCTGATTCCTGGGCCCCACGGACGAAGGCAGCACCCAAATTCGCCACTAGTTGGGGATCTTCGCCGTAAGAACGAATGTTAATAACGGGATTAGAGGGGTTGCTATTGACGTCCAAATCTGGGGCAAAGATCCAATTCACCCCCAAGGCTCTTGACTCCTGCCCTGTTATTCTCCCCTGAAGATAGGCCCAATTCTCTGAACGCGTCGCTCCAATAGCCATATTCCAAGGGAATGAGACAGTGTTCCGGATACGGAAATTGGTTCCACGCTCAAAGTCAGAGGCAATAAACAAAGGGAGCTTGGACCGGCACTGCAGTTCATCAATCAAGGCTGCGGCCTCGTAAACATCCCCGGCAAAGAGAATGAATCCTCCAACGTGATTCTTCCTGATCTGATGCTCCATCTCTAGAAATTCTGGACTTGCATTGTTTAGAAATACGCCCTTGAAAGCTGGCATGATCATCTGTCCCACTTTCTCTTCCAAAGAAAGTTGACCCAAGGTTTGGGATACCCAGGTGGACTTGGTTGGTTCCTTTTTCTTGAGATGGGGATTTGCTTGGGAAACCATTGAAAGGTTTAATAACGTCAAGAGAGGAATTGCAAGAAAGAAAATGGGCTTTGGGGATCGATCATACATCCCGAAGACAAATGGAAACATAACCGCTTTGAAGGGGTCAAAGCATCCAGAAACCTGTCAAAAAGCGCAGTAGATGCGCTCTCGTGGTAGGTCGGGTTGCAATATATCACATGCATTATTTCCAGTCGGTAGAAATTTGAGGGCACTCGAGCGTCGACAAGAACAGGCCTACAAGCACGCGGGTATTGAGTCAATAACAGAGTGAGTCATAAGTCGGACGTCATTCCAAAAAATCCAAGAGGACAGAGAACACTTATGTTATTTTAGCTCATGGTCTCGAACGGCCTAAAATGACTTGGTGGAATTGCTTGATTCCCTGCGATCTGCCTTAACACTCCTAATCCTATCGGTAATGCATGAACTTCTTTCATATTTCAAAAACCTCGAGCCGGAGCTGATTCGGTGGCTAACCGACTTGATCAACACGGATAGTCCATCCAGTCAGAAGCCGGAGCTGGACCGTTTAACCGCCCGCTTGGCCTTGCAATTCAGTGAGTATGGCGCCGCAATCGAGATCGTTGAAAACCGTGAGGCGGGAAATCATCTAATCGCGCGGGTCATTCCGAGAGATTCTCATCGTAAACAGATTCTTATCTTGGGACATCTCGACACAGTCTGGGAAGTAGGTGAGTGCCAGCGGCGCCCTGCTAGAATTGAGAATGGAAAGATTTTCGGACCGGGATCTTTTGATATGCGAGGTGGAATATGTTTGATGCTGGCGGTATTGCACTATCTCTCCACTCATAGGGATGAGTTGACCCGGCCAATTACTCTGTTACTTGATTCCGACGAAGAAACGGGAAGTTTGACCTCGCGGGCATTAATAGAATCGGAAGCTCTTCAGAGCGAAACGGTGTTGGTGCTCGAACCTTGCCTTCCAGGCGGGGCA
>JBGOVH010000195.1:0-5512 GCA_041478005.1 Terriglobia bacterium
CAGGTGAAATGACAAGAAATGGGGACCAAATTGTATGAGTCGAGTTTTAAGTTTACGGTTTATTAGAATTGCAGTAGTTGGTTGGCTCCTTTCTTCAACCTTTGGGTTATCTCAATCAGCGATTCAGATTGAAAGGAGGATTATTGATTACCTGAGAGACAATCTCAAAGCCGGAGAACCTGTAATTGTTACAAAGCTCTACAACGAAGTCTTCACATCCGTTGAAGAGAGAAAGGCATTAGACCGGCTGTATAATATTTTTTTCAAGGTTCCAATTTTTGTTGCTGAATATTATGCCAATTCTCAAAAAGCTCCGACACTCAGGGAAATTTCACAACAATTCAACCTTTCCATTGACGGAGAGGTCGATGTGATTCTCAAAATTGCCGAGTTTGATCGACGTGTTCCGAGGTTCATCAGTCGAGATCCGCAAACTGGTGAGATAACAAAGGTCGACATCGATAAGATCAAGTCTGATCCCAGATTCAACAAAGTAATTGAACGTAGTATTGCCGGATGGGAAGGGAAAGTTGCGCCACCTTTCAAAGCACAGTTGTTGAATGGAGAGGAATTCAAATCCGCTGACCTGCGGGGGAATGTTCATTTGGTTTACTTTTGGTTTACGCATTGCCCGCCCTGCGTGAAGATTACCCCCCATCTTGTTTCTTTACAGGAGAAGTTTAGGAGCAAGAACTTCAAAGTGGTTGGATTGAATGCGGATACTATTTTAGAACTTGGCTACACAGACGAGGAGCGGAAAACCTATCTTGAGGAAAACAAGGTGAACTTTGCAGTTGCCCATCTCACAACCGAAATACAATCTGACTATGGAGGGGTTCAACTTTTTCCCACCTTGTTTCTGGTGGACAAAGAAGGGATCATACGTGGACATTTTGTGAATTACCAGGAGGAGTCGACGTTACAGAAGGCTATAGAGTCGGTTCTTTAGGAAACCTCTTGTATGGCCCTGCGTAAGGCTCCTCTTGGGCTCCCTGTTGGAGCGGATGGCAGAATTAAGCTGCCTCTTGATCCCAAGTTGTTCTCCTCCTGACTCCTATTTCTTCCCCTCGTCTCCAGTTTCAAAGGAAAGGATTGTGCTTCCTTTCCTGCCCTATCGTTGTAGCCGGGCCGTGCCCTGGGTAGACGACGGTATCGTCGTCAAGCAAGAGCAATCTTTCGCGTATAGACTTGATAATATTCTCGTACGATCCGCCCCAAAGATCTGTACGACCGATGCTGTGTTGAAAAAGAGTGTCCCCCGAAAAAAGTCGGCCTTTGTCTCCGCGCAGGTGCAAACAGATGCTTCCGGGAGTGTGGCCTGGAGTAAAGAGGACTTCCCCAGAATGCTCTCCAAAGCGAAGACTATCTCCTTGATGAATGAAGTTATCAATCTTCGTAGTTTTGGGGGTGACAATTCCCAGCCAAGCAGCCTGCATCGGGAGATTATTGTATAGAAATAAATCCTCTTCGTGCAGCAGGGTTTCTGCTCCGGTCTGATCTCTGATCTTTTCCAAATCACCCACGTGGTCAATGTGCGCGTGTGTACTCAGAATATACCTGACTTTTAGTTGGTGTTTGTGAATCAACGGGAGGATGAGTTCAACTTCATCTCCAGGATCAATGACTAGTGCTTCTTTGGTTTTTTCGCAGCCGATAACGTAGCAATTGCACTGAAGCAGTCCGACAGCGAGGCTTTCAAAAATCAAAGGTTGGTTCTCCCTAATTCAGGTTGAAGGCAAGAAGTTATTCAGCAACTCGGTGCATTCTCGTCTCAATCAATCTCCGTACCAAGTCCGGCTTGTTGGATATTATGCCGTCGATTTCCAAATCCAGCATTTTCTCAATATCACGGGTTCGGTCCACGGTCCAGGCAAAGATTTTGTACCGCTCCTTCCGTAGTCTCGCAACTGAAGAATAGCTAAGACTGTGAAAATCCAGGCAAGCATTTTCAAAATCCAAGCCCATTTCTTTTGCCTTCGAGAGATTAGATAATGTTTTGGAAACAACGCCAAGAGGAAATCGGCTTTTGCAGATCTGGAGCCTTAGCAGTAGCTTCAGGTCAAAAGAAGTTAGCATGACCTGCCTTAGCTTGATAAGAGGCGCAATCAGCGCTGCCATCTTTTCATAGCTGCGCAAAGCCTTAACTTCGATCATCAGCCCTCGGTCAGAGGGGATAGTCTCAAAGGCTTCGGCCAAAGTCAAAAGCCTCTGATTATCATTTAAGACGACGGCTCTTAAGTCAATAGAATATGATTTGTGGACTGACACGCGCCTTGATGAGATTCGCCCCAGATGGATGTCATGAACAACCATGAATTCCCCATCCAGAGTTTCTCGGACGTCCAGTTCAATCCAATCGACGCCCATCTGGACCGCTTTTCGAAAAGACAAAGAGGTATTCTCCAGAGCATAGGCAGCAGCCCCGCGATGTCCGATAACCAGAGGGTTCATGCACTTTTCTTACGGGTAAACAGACCGTTGAATAGACTCGTTGTCTTCCGATATGCCGCAGGTTGGATCTTGATGATATCAAAGTAAGGGCTTAAATCGAAATCCTTTGGTTGGATCTGTGAAAAATGGTAAGGGGCAATCTTCTTGGTTTCCTTGTCGTAATAGCCTAAAACATCGAGTCCAACTTGTCTGAAAGCTGCGGCAATTAAGCTGGAGCAGGTATATTTGGCATTGCTGGAGTCACCGATATCTTCTGTTGGAGATAGAAATTCATCGAAGGGGAGACTCATGAACTGAAGCACATTCTCCAAATCATAAGGAAGGCCTACCTTGCTTAAGGCGAACTGAATAACGGCTTCCCTCTCATTTCGGGTCAGATTCCTTGGCCGGCAAATTCTTAGATTGCAGTCCTCATACTTGGCGATGTTACCAAGTATGATTCCGCGGCCCATGATGGCTTCGACTAAATTGGGCTTCATTTCAACATGCTCCTTGGGCTTTGTTGAAGCTATTCGAGATTGATCTCCAACAAACAGTGCACAATGACTCCAGGTGTGAGAACTGAAAACTTTTATCCAATCACTCACTCCTGTCTCACCTTCAACCAATAAAACGTCTCCCGGAAGGAGCTTGCGTTTCAAGTCCGTCAAATCATTGGGGTAGTGGAGATAGTAAATCTCCTTCCGCTTGTTTACTCTTCTTGCTACATAACCTCCCAACCGAAGCTTGGATGCCCTCATCACTACTTTTCTGACTCTTCGAAATAGTTGTAGGAACATGGCCGTTTCCCGTCGGTTCCTTAACTAAGATCTTCCCTGAGTACTTATCGGTTGCCAACCTCAATATTATTTGCGGATTATTTTTGAGACAGGGAAAAGGCCTTTAAGAATGAGTCATTTCCATCACTTTTTCTAGAGTTATCAGAATCAGGCCGCCAACAGATGACCCTTTGGGTGGGCTAGTTCCGTGAATGACTCTTTTTCTATTTGGAAAATGGTTGGAAATGAAATCTGTTGATGGATAGGGATGTTATAATCAGGTCATCATTCTAGAGGGGAAGTTCTTATGTCGATACTTAAGGTGGCAAAGCTTGGGAATCCCATCCTGAGAGAGATTGCCAAGCCTATACCGCTGGAGAGAATTAAGAGTCCCGAAGTTCAGCAATTGATTCAAGACATGATTGAAACCATGCGAGAATACGAAGGAGTTGGATTAGCGGCCCCACAGGTGCACAGGCCCCTGCAAATATTTGTGATTGAATCCACGGAACGTTCTGGAAAGGAAGACGGGAAAACAACTCCGTTAATGGTATTGATCAACCCGGTTCTGACAATCATTTCCGAGAATCTGTATGAAGATTGGGAAGGGTGCTTAAGCATCCCTGATCTTCGGGGCCTGGTTCCCCGATATCGACAAATTAAGGTCCAGGCTTACGACTTGAGTGGAAGAGTGATCGATTTTGAGGCGGAAGATTTTCTGGCCAGGGTTATTCAGCACGAACACGATCATCTGATGGGTAAGGTCTTTTTCGATCGCATGCGTAGCTTTGATTCACTTTCTTATTTGCAGGAGTTTGTCCGTTATTGGCAAAAGGAGCAAAAAGACTCAGGTTGAATTGTTGGGTGGTGGAGATAAGTGATGAGATAACCCAGGGACTCTTGAATCTAAAAGACGAGAGAAAACAAACAAGCTCCTCCCTTTTCGTTAACTAAACCAAAACTCCATTTGGCGTAAAAAAGACCTCACGTTCCAGCTTATCCAAATACTTATCTACAGCAATGCGCTCTTGAACCTTCTTTTCATCGTATTCTTTGAAGCGAGCAATGATGGATGAAGTAATATGCATCCAGTTTTCCGATCCGCAGCTAGAACAAGCCAAATTTCCTGAAGCGGTAGCCCATAGAGTTCGGTTAGCGTCACAATTAGCGCAAAAAACGATACGATTCTCAAGCGCTCTCTTGGCGCTGAGATAGGGTGCTTTTCCAAGCTTAATCCAGCGATTTCTAGTCATAATAAGTTCCCCCTGTCCATTAGAGAACGCGATCCTTTAATAATCTGAAGAATAATAGAACTGTAATCCAAAACCCTCTTCCCTACGATATAAGGCTTCAGAGTGCCTCTTATATTCCCAATTCCTTCTCTCATTATACCCGACTTCCTAAAATATTCTGCAGTTCTCACACCAAACTAAGATTGCGCTTACTGAGGAAAAGGTTTTCTAGGATCCAAATATCTGTTCACACGCAACTTATTACTAAGTGAAACTTTTCTTAATTCTCTAACCAATTGCTGCGTCGCTAAGTTCTCAAAATCTCCCGATTGTTCGAGTTCGTTATATCAATAGAATGAGCCAAATATGCGTCGATCACTATTCTTTTTCTGTGTCCAAATTTCGATCACAATTTCCGAAAAGTCGTCAATTTGGAGTAGAAGGAGGTATTAAACTGCCATTCTTCCTTTCTACAAACATATACGGTATTCCTACTCCGTTCGGTTTGACCATAAACCTAACCTCTCGTGTCATAAAGCGGGAATCGTTTCGTGAGTTCAACCACCCTTGATCTCACTTCAAATTGAGATTTTTCGTTTTGAATTTCGTCAAGGACATCGCAGATAAATCCGCCAATTGCTTTCATTTCCTCCTCTTTCATATTACGGGTCGTTAATGCAGGCGTTCCTAGGCGGATGCCACTTGTAACCATTGGAGAGTTGGTATCGTAAGGGATGGTATTTTTGTTGACCGTTATCCCTGCATTCTCCAAAGCTTTTTCAGCCTGTTTACCGGTGATTCCTTTGGAGAACACATCTACCAGCATTAAATGATTATCTGTCCCCCCCGAAACTATCCGGTACCCTCGCAGACTGATTATCTCGGAAAGCACTCTCGCATTCTTAACAACCTGCCGGATATAAGTCTTGTACTCAGGCCGTAATGCTTCCAAGAAGCAGACTGCTTTAGCGGCGATAATATGAACCAAAGGGCCACCTTGAGTACCTGGAAACACCATCTTGTCCAGTTCTTTGGCAAAAGATTCTTTGCAGAGGATCATCCCACCTCGGG